>JAHDFQ010000099.1 GCA_020628085.1 Saprospiraceae bacterium | reverse complement strand
CATGAACACGTGCGCACGTGAACACATGAACACGCCCTCACCGCTTCCGCTTCCACCGATTATGTGTCCACAACCAGTTTTCAGGTTTTTTACGAATGATAGTTTCTAATTTTTTAGCATAAAGTTGGGTAATGTCACTCACTTGAGTTTGAGCAGGGGTATCATGTAGCAGGGAAAGTTCAATTTCATAGTACCCCCTTTTAATACGCTGTACATCTGCATAAATCAGAGGCATATCAAATTGTCGTCCAATGGTATCAATTCCAGATAAAAATGCGGTATCTCTATTCAGAAACGTATGCCAGTGAGCTTTTCGCAAACTAGAAGGACTTTGATCGGCGATTAAAATAAGGCAGCGAGGTTTAATAGCGGGAGATTGAAGATAATCATACGTTTTTTTCATAGGCACTGTCGAAAGATTATCAAATGCCCTTGACCGCTCTACATAACGATTGATATACTGATTTTTAATAGGCTTATAGGTCACTTTCACATAATGCCGAAATTGTGTTCCCAGACTAATCCCCCATTCCCAATTGGCGTAGTGTGATGCACATAAAATAACATCCTGTTCCTGTTCAAAATAAGCATTCAACACATCAGGATTGACCACCTTGAATCTGGGTGCAATATCATATTCATCCATCCCCATACCTTTAATCCCTTCCAACAAAATATCACAAAAATTAGCATAAACTCCTCTTATCAATTTCTGAATTTCTGCATCATTCTTTTCAGGAAAGCAAAGTCGCAGATTCTGTTCAATCAGTCCCCTCCGATATTTAAAAACACTTCCAATCACCCACCGTAAACCATCCGAAATGCGGTACAATAACCAAAATGGAATGAGTTGAAAAATAAAAACAAGAATTCGAAAAAAGATGTAGGAAAGGTATGCCATGCTAGTTTGAGATGTGAGACCGTTTCGCTATGAGAGCATCCGATGAATCGGAATTTTGAGATATGAGACTCCAAATTAGACGCTCAAAGCATGTCGCTTTTGGAGTCTCATTTCTCAAAGTAAGCGCAGCGCAACGGTCTTGTAGCGAAGCGATCTTGCCTCTATTTTAAATCATATTCTCAGGACGTACCCACTCGTCAAATTCCTCAGACGTCAACATTTTCAAATCCAAAGCCGCTTGTTTTAAAGTAGTCCCTTCTTTGTACGCTTTTTTAGCGATGGTAGCAGCATTATCATAACCAATCTTGGTATTTAAAGCCGTAACCAACATCAAAGAATTATTTAAGTTTTCAGTGATACGCTCGTAGTTGGGTTCTAAACCGTCAATACAGTTGGTCGTGAAACTTTGGCAAGCATCACCGATCAGACGTGCAGAATTTAAGAAATTATGAATCATCATTGGTTTAAACACATTCAATTCAAAATGTCCCGTCATACCACCCACATTAATTGCCACATCGTTTCCAAAAACTTGCGCCATTGCCATTGTTAAGGCTTCTGCTTGGGTTGGGTTGACTTTACCTGGCATGATCGACGAACCTGGCTCATTGGCAGGAATAATTAACTCACCAATACCACAACGAGGGCCAGATGCCAACATTCGGATGTCATTTCCGATTTTCATTAACGAGCAGGCCACAGTTTTCAAAGCGCCGTGTGCTTCTACAATCGCATCGTGTGCCGCCAATGCTTCAAATTTATTTTTAGCCGTAACGAAAGGTAAACATGTCAAATCTGCAATCTTTCCAGCAACATTTTTAGCATAACCTTTTGGTGTATTTAACCCCGTTCCGACAGCTGTTCCACCCAATGCCAATTCCGATAAATGAATCATCGTATGTTCGATAGCATGAATGCCGTGTTGCAATTGCGAGACATAACCCGATAGTTCTTGCCCAACCGTTACAGGCGTTGCATCCATAAAATGTGTTCGTCCGATTTTGACAACATCCATGTAGGCTTTTGACTTTTTCTTCAAACTCTTTTTTAATGCTTCTAAACCAGGCAATGTTACCTCTACCAAAGCAATATATGCCGCAATGTGCATCGCTGTCGGGAAAGTATCGTTTGAAGATTGTGATTTATTGACATCATCATTGGGATGTAAATACTTCTTTTCATCACTTAGTTTCCCCCCATTTACCACGTGTCCACGATTCGCAATGACCTCGTTTACATTCATATTAGATTGTGTCCCAGAACCTGTTTGCCAAACCACCAACGGAAATTGATCGTCTAGTTTTCCTTTCAAGATTTCATCACAAACTTTACCAATTAATTTGGCTTTTTTCTTAGGTAACACGCCTAATTCTGCATTCGTTTGAGCGGCCGCTTTTTTCAAAACTGCAAATGCTCGAACTACTTCTAGTGGCATTGGTTGTCCACCAATTTTAAAATTTTCAATGGAACGCTGTGTCTGCGCCGCCCAATATTTATCCGCAGGTACATTTATATACCCGATACTGTCTTTTTCTTTTCTAAATTTAGAAGCCATGTTATAAATATTATTAATCAGAAACTTAATTTAAAATTATTCACAAATGTACATCTTTTCTTTTTTTGGACTGTTCTATTTTTATATAAAACAACTATTAATTAGATTCGTGTTAAATTTATGAACACCGATCGTTCTTTATGTGTTTATATAGAAGTAAAATCATTTACAAAACCATTAAAACCTAAAAATATTATGGCTTTTACATTACCTGATTTACCGTATGCTTACGATGCACTAGCACCTCATATTGATGCTCGTACTATGGAAATTCACCACAGCAAACACCACAATGGCTATACCAACAAATTAAACAATGCTATTGAAGGAACAGATTTAGAAGGAAAATCAATTGAAGAAATTTTAGCAAATGTTTCTAAACACTCATCTGCTGTACGAAATAACGGTGGCGGTTTTTACAACCACTCTTTGTTTTGGTCAGTGATGTCTCCAAATGGCGGCGGTAACCCAAGTGGTGACTTAGCTAAAGCAATTGAATCTGATTTGGGTGGATATGAAAAATTCAAAGAAGACTTTGGAGCAGCAGCAAAATCTCGTTTTGGATCAGGTTGGGCATGGTTATGTGTAACTGATGGAAAACTAGAAATTTGTTCTACACCCAACCAAGACAATCCATTAATGGATGTTAATTCAAATGGTTGTGGAGGAACGCCAATTTTAGGATTGGATGTTTGGGAGCATGCTTATTACTTGAACTATCAAAATCGCCGTCCTGATTATGTTGGTGCATTTTTCAATGTTATCAACTGGGATGAAGTAGCAAAACGTTACGCAGCAGCGAAGTAAGATATAACTAAAGTGAAATGGTGACTTGAGGTCATCATTTCACTTACTTTTATATTTTAAACTTACTTTCCTCCTTCCTGAACAGAATTATACATTTTTCGTACTTGCTCTTCTGTGTACGATCCAATCAATCCAGTTCGGAAAATATATTCTTTATCACCTTTCAGAACGACATATCTAAATCCGTAATTTGATTTGGTAGAATCAATCTGGTTTTGATAAATAAAACCATTATCGCTTTCTTCAATTACATTTTTAAAATACCTATTCTCTTTTACAATCGCCAACTGCTGATCTTTGACTTGCTTGACATCCGATGTAATAGCATCCGAAGCGTATATTTGTAAAGAATAATTGTCCCCATCTTGAATGGTTATGTCCCGTTGCAAACCAAAATCCATTGTTTTAACATTGACACTATCAGGAGCAGCAATCGTAATTGGAACACCATATTCCAACAAGCTCATTTCTTTCCATCCTTTTTGATCTTCTGTAGCACAGGCCGCAATGAACAATATAGCAGCAATTGCAAATAATAGATTCTTCATGTTTGATTTTATCATTTAAGTTCTTAGTTTTAACAAATGTACTTGTTTTAAAACGAAAATTGAATAAATGACGATTGAAGTATGTGCAAATTCGTTAACATCAGCTATCAACGCTCAAAAAGCAGGTGCAAATCGAATAGAATTGTGTCAAAATTTATGGTGTGGAGGCACCACTCCGAGCGCTGCGACAATTGAACTGGCTCGTGAAATGATTGATATTAATTTAGCCGTTTTGATTCGTCCACGAAGTGGAGACTTTTGCTATACTGATCTTGAATATCAAACTATTCAACGAGATATATTATTTTGTAAAGAAATAGGAATTGACGGTATTGTCATCGGTTTATTGTTGCCTGACGGGCAGATTGATATTCGTAGAACAGCGCAACTCACTCGTTTGGCACATCCGATGACCGTTTGTTTTCACAGAGCCTTCGATTGTTGCATAAATCCTTTAGGAGCTATTTCCCAATTAAAAAACATAGGTGTTTCAAGAATTTTAACTTCTGGTGGAGCATCCACAGCAATAGAAGGAAGTTCCAATATTCAGCTCTTTTTACATCAAGCTAATGGATCAATAGAAATCATGGCTGGTGGTGGTATTAATTCTAAAAACGTGTTGGATTTTTCAAACAAAGTAGCCGTTGATGCCATTCATTTATCAGGTAAAGCAATCATTAAAAGTCCTTTTCAAATTAAACCAATCCATTTAAACGTTGGTGATATTCCAGAACTAGATTATCAGCAAACAGATATAGAGGAAATAGCAACTGTTGTTCAACTTGTTCATTCCACATAGAGTTTAAAGGTCAATCTATATTGATATGAGTATAAAAATGACAAATAATTGCTAAAATTGTCTTTATTCCTATTTTTGACGTGTAAACATTTTACATTTATAAGCATAAAGTAAATAACATATTAACTCTACGTAAATTATCTGGTGCTTCATACAGATTTAAAAATCATTTTATGAAAAAAATTCTTTTACTATTTTTAATAATAACGAGTATTCCTTACCTAACAAATGCTCAAGTGGTTATTAACGAATACTCTGCTTCTAACCTTGAAAGTTTCACAGATAGTTTTGGTAAAACAGAAGATTGGATAGAATTATATAATACGAGTAATAATGCTTTTGACCTTAGTGGTTGGTATCTTTCAGATAAAGAAAACAATCCTGATAAATGGGAAATTCCAGCAGGAACGACTATCCCTGCAAACGGACATTTAGTTTTTCTTTGTTCAGGTAGAGATGGATATATTAATAATGAATACCATACCAATTTTAAGTTAGCTCAAACAACAGGAAAAGACATGGTGGTGTTGGCTGATGCCAATGAAGATATTGTTGAATCTATTTCAATGGAGCTCACATTAGTCGAGCATTCTCGATGTAGAATCACAGACGGTAGTGATGAGTGGATCATTTCTACGGCACCTAGTTTTGGAACATCAAATGACGATACACCAAAGGTGATGGGCTACACAAAAACTCCAAGTATGAGTTTAGATGCAGGGTTCTATGACGGTACTCAGACTGTTGAAATTACTAATAACGAACCTAATTCAGTTTTAAGATACACGTTGAATGGAACGAATCCAACTCCAAACTCGCCAGAATATTCAGGGGCAATCACCATCACTGAAACACAGGTCGTTAAAGCCCAAGCATTCAGCAATGATCCTATGATTTTACCTGGCAAAATGGACTTCAACACCTATTTTATTGATGAAGACTTTAGTTTAGCGGTATTCTCCGTTGCTGCCGATCAGGTCATTGAATTAGCTAATGGAAATGGGCCTTTGATCCCAATTGGTTCTTTAGAATATTTTAATTTAGATAAAGAAAGAGAAGCAACTTCTTTTGGTAGTTTAAACAGACATGGGCAGGATTCGTGGGTATTGGATCATCGAAGTTTAGATTGGGTTTCTAGAGACGAAATGGGCTATTCAAAAGCAATTGATGCGCCTTTATTTAATGTTTCTGAGCGTGATGAATACCAAAAAATCATGTTCCGTAATTCAGGTGATGATAATTATCCAGCTATCGATGATGGCGCACATGAAGGTTCTACACATATTAGAGATGAATATGTACAAAATTTAGCACATTATGGAGATATGAAATTAGATATTCGCCATGTGGAACGAGTCATTTTATTTTTAAATGGTCAATATTGGGGCGTCTATGGAATGCGAGATCGCCCTGTAGATCACGATTACACAGATTATTACTACGATCAAGGAAAATATGATATACAATATTTGTCTACTTGGGGTTCTACAGAAATTGAATATGGTGGACTTCAGGCCATAGCTGATTGGGAGCAATTAAGAAATTTTATCATGGATAATGACATGAGTGATCCTGAAAACTATAAAATTGCCGAAGACAGTATCAACATGACGAGCATGATTGATTATATGATTGTTAATCTAAACGTAGTAGCCTCTGATTGGATGAATTACAATACAGGTTGGTGGAGAGGTCGTAATCCTGATGGCGATCATAAAAAGTGGGGTTATATTCTTTGGGATTTGGATGCTACTTTTGATTATTATATCAATTATTCTGGCGTTCCAAATATCTCTCCTAATGCAGAACCTTGTGATTTGGAAGACATTAGTGATTTTATGGATAGTTTCTTTGGTACACAAACCACTGATCACGGTAGTACTGTTATTGATCCACCAAACCCTCCAGATACAACTGTTGTGGTGGTAGATACGACCGTTATGTGTGAAACTCTGATAAATGGAAGTTCCCCATATCCTATAACTGACCCAATTTTCCATCAGGTTATTCAAGCTGATTCTTATTGTTGTGAAGAAGATTGGGATGGAATATGTCAAGGGCTCTATGACGACTTCGAAAATGGTGGTAACAATAATGGTGGTGGTTTTAATCCAGATGCAGAATATGGTGGAAATGTAGGACGACATGAAAAAATATTCTTGAAATTATTAGACGAAAGTCCAGAATTTCAGCAATTATACTATGCTCGCTATGCGGATATGATGAATACCGTTTTTAGTTGTGAAAATATGAATAACTTACTAGACAGTATGTTAGCGGTTATTGAACCCGAAATGCCCCGTCAGATTGACCGTTGGGGTGGAACTATGTCTGAGTGGCAAACGAATGTCGATCGACTTAAAAATTTCGTTAATGAACGATGTGAGTTGCTGGGTGCAGGGGCTATTTCTTGTTACGATGAACTTTCTGGCCCATATGAAATTACATTAAATACACAACCTGCTGGAATCGGAGAAATTGACTTCAACACCTTAGATATAGAGGTGTTCCCTTGGAGCGGTGCATATTTTGGTGGAATGGACAATACCATCAAGGCAAAAGTCTTTAATGATTTTGAGGATGAGTATGAATTTAGCCACTGGGAAACTTCAGAAGGTAATACTATCGCACCTGATTTGACGGAACGAAAAGCCACCATCAATATTACGCAGCCTGGTACACTAACGGCTGTTTTTAAGCTTATTGGTTCGGTTAGTACGGATGATGTGGATTACAAATATGATTTTAATGTTTTCCCAAATCCTGCTTCTGAAAATTTAACTATCGCTTATGAATTAGAACGTTCTCAAAACGTACAAATTGATCTAATTTCTATATCAGGTCAACGTATCACAACGTTTAATGAAGCGAGTGGTCAACAAACTGCTGGTCGTTACAATTTCAATTTACCATTGAATAAAGTTTCAAGTACGGGCTTATACTTTTTGGATGTTAAGATTGGAACAGATCAAAAACGTTATAAAGTAACGATTATAAAATAGAAACATATATATAATCCATTGAGAGCGTCACTTCGAGGTATGGGCAATACCCATTCGGAGTGACGCTTTTTTATTGTAAAAACCTGAGAACTTCATCAATACCTCAAACGTTATCCTTTTTTATCTTCATATTAAAGAGAATAATTTTTTGAACCATAAAGAATATGGTACTTTTGTACTTTCTCATAAATTATGACCAAGTAACTAACATCTTATATATATGCTATCCAACGAAACGAAGATTGGACTTTTAACAATTGTATCACTTGCGCTTCTAGTCTGGGGGTATAAATTTTTAAAAGGAAAAAATATACTATCAAATTCAACATTATTGTATGTTGAGTATGAAGATGTCGATCAATTAACGGTTTCTTCTCCTGTCTTACGAAATGGATTTCAAGTTGGAATTGTCGGTGATATTCAATTCAAAGAAAATATGAGTACACTTGAGGTTACACTTGATTTGTATGATAATATCAGTGTTCCTAAAAACGCAGTTGCCAATATTGTCAGCACTGGTTTTATGGGTGGAAAAGCGATTATTTTAGAATTTGGTGCGCCATGTAGCGGCAATAACTGTGCAGAATCAGGCGATCGTCTACAAGGCAGTACTAAAAACTTGGTCAGTTCATTATTGGGTGAACCCAAAGATTTGAAGCCCTATATGAATACCGTAGAGGAAAATATTGGTGGTATTGTCGATTCTATTAAGAACAATATTGTTGATCCAAATGGAGAACCGAATCCAACTGTAGAAGATGTAAAAGCCACTATTGCCAATCTTAAAAGTGCAACCGCTCGATTAGACCGAATGATGGCAACGTCCGACGCAAAACTCAACACGATTGTGAGCAATGCAGCATCTATTACATCTAATTTAGAACAAAATAACGATAAGATTAACGGTATTTTAGCCAATGTGAGTTCACTAACCAACAACTTATCAAAAGCAGATTTAGCAGCAACGGTCAATAAAACCAACAAAGCTATGGATGGTGCTTCAGAGGCGATTACGAGCTTAAAATCTACTTTAACTTCTGCGGACGATGCTGTCAACGGATTATCTAATATTTTAACGAAAGTCAATAATAACGAAGGTACACTAGGAATGCTTGTCAACGATAAGGAAATGTACAATAGTCTAGAGCGAACACTCGACAATATGGATTTCTTATTACAAGATATTCGCCTAAATCCACAACGCTATCGCCGTATTTTATCTAAAAAGAAAATGCCTTACGAAGCTCCTGAAAACGACCCTGCATTTGAGAATTAAAATACTCATTTTGAATTTATTGCATGAATAGAACACCCAAAATAACATCAACAGTATCTCAAAATAATTCTTTTCTAGGGGGGAGGAGACAAGTCATTTTGGATACAAGTACAACAAACGGGGATGTTTATTTAGTTCAAGGGATTATGCCAGCAGGAAGTGTTGTGCCTGTCCATGTTCACGAATTGGAGGATGAAATTTTTCATGTTTTGGAAGGTGAAGTCGAACTAATTTTAGGTGAAACAACTATTAATGGTAAAAAAGGAGATATTATTTATTTACCTCGTGGTATCAAACACGGAATAAGAACAATAGGAACAAAGACAGCAAAAGTTCTAAACTATGTTATTCCTGGAAAAAATTTTGAAGCTTTCTTTGATAAAATGAATAAAATTGGGCTTGACGCAAGCGTAGAAGAAAAAAAGAAAATCGCTATTAAGCATCAAATCAGATTTCTATAACTTTCATATTTGTAGCTTCTTTTCTAATTATCCAAAGAATCCCACAACTTCTAACAATGAAAATGGTTCTTGTTTAAAACGAACTTGATTTTATCTTTAAAAATCAATGCTTATCAATTAGAAACCATTCAATTATGCTTGTCGAAACAATCTCAAGATCAGCTACACTTCTTCAAAAATTTAAAACCATACGTGCCCGAACAGAATCTATCTGTCAACCATTAGAAATAGAGGATTATTCGGTACAGCCTGTTGTGGATGTATCGCCTCCAAAATGGCATTTAGCGCATACGACTTGGTTTTGGGAACAATTTATTTTGGTGGAATACGATCCAAGTTATCAACTTTTTCATCCTGATTTTGCTTATTTGTTTAATAGCTATTATAATAATGCGGGTGAGCGAGTACTGCGTCCAAACAGAGGTTTGATGACCCGCCCAACTGTCAAAAAAGTCTATGAATATCGACAGTATGTAACGGATGCTATCGTTCGTTTTTGTACGACAAATCCTGATGATAAAGTTTGGGAACTCCTAGAAATTGGTATTTATCACGAAGAACAACATCAAGAATTATTAGCTTACGACATCAAATATATTTTAGGAAATCAACCTACTTTTCCAACATATCAAGGTCATTTTCAACCTCAGAAAGAAACCCAAGAACTACACTTCATTCCCATTGAAGAAGGGATTTATACCATCGGACATCAAACCGACGGGTTTTGCTTTGATAACGAATTAGGTGTTCATAAAACATACATTCAACCGTTTGAAATTGCCAATCGCTTGGTGACCAATCGAGAATATCTTGAATTTATAGACGCAGGTGGCTATCAAGATTTTAATCTCTGGCATGCCGAAGGCTGGGATTTTATTCAAAAAAACGAGATCAAAGCGCCGCTATACTGGCATAAAGTGAAGAACGAATGGCAGACTTATAATTACGAGGGATTGCATTCGATTGATCTGGATGTGCCAGTCATGCACTTGAGTTATTATGAGGCATTTGCATTTGCAGAATGGAAAGGTATGCGTTTACCCACCGAATTTGAATGGGAAGTGGCATCCCAACAGTTCAATTGGGGACAACTCTGGGAGTGGACAGGAAGTGCCTATCTCCCCTACCCCAATTTCAGTAAAGTGCCTGGTGCATTGGGTGAATACAACGGTAAATTTATGGTGAGTTTACACGTTTTACGAGGTGCATCCGTCGCCACACCACCTAATCATAGTCGACATACGTATCGCAATTTCTTTCATCCGAGTAGCCGTTGGTTATTTTCAGGATTGCGGTTGGTTAAGTAGATATAAATTAATCCTACTCCTGTTTTAAGCTAAATACTAAATTACAATATACTACATAATGCCTTACAAAAATCAATTTGAGCAAGATGTTATTGAAGGCTTGCAACAACCCCAAAAACAATTATCTTCTAAATATTTTTATGATGAAACAGGTGATAAATTATTTCAACAAATCATGAATTTGGAAGAGTATTATTTGCCTGAATCTGAATTGGAAATTCTTAAAACTCGAACAGCAGATATTGCTAAACATATCGAAGTAGACAAGTTCGATGTACTAGAATTAGGTGCGGGTGATGGTCGAAAAGTCGTTTATTTCTTAGAGGAATTGACCCGATTGGGGAAAGAAGTCACCTATTATCCATTCGATATTTCTTCTGATGTACTTAAAACGAACATGGCTAATGTAAAAGACAAATTACCATATTTGGAGATCAATCCAATAGCTGGTGATTACTCTAAAACCTTACCTGCTTTTGCGATCAATACGCCCAAAATTATTCTATTTTTAGGTAGTAACATTGGTAATTATAACGATGAACGAGCTATTGAGTTTTTAAGATGGATTCGTTCTAATATGCAAGTCGATGATATTCTTTTAATGGGTGTCGATTTGAGAAAAAATCCTAAAACAATTCTCAAAGCCTACAACGATAGTCAAGGTGTGACCAAAGCATTTAACTTAAATGTATTGCATCGCATCAACCGAGAATTAGGTGGAAATTTCGATGTCGATGCTTTCGATCATTATCCGTTTTATGATCCAATTAGTGGGATTACTTATAGTTACTTAGTTAGTCTAAAAGCCCAAGTTGTTCAGATTGGCGAGCATAAAATTCCTTTTAAAAAAGATGAATTACTGCATACGGAAGTTTCTCAAAAATATAGCCTAGAAGAAATAGAAAATATGCAAAAAGAAACAGGATTTCATTCAGTACAACATTTCTTAGATAGTAAATCTTATTTTAGTATTAGTTTGTTTTCGCAAGTGTCGGAATAGTTTACTGAAACTCCCAACCATTCTATTCGTACTCTAATCGTTACAAGGTTGAAAAAGTAACTTTTTTACTACAATTTGGCACTTTTAAACTTGAATAAAGTATAAAAACCATATTTTTATAGCAAAAAACTGTACTTTTGCACCACTTTAAAAACCTATAAAATTTACTATAAATAGATAAAATAATGAGCGGAACAAAAATAACATTGTCCAGAAGAAAGCGTCTTCAAGTACCTGTTGATCCAATTATTCCTTTTATTGAAGGTGATGGTATTGGGCCAGACATTTGGGCTGCGGCTATTCGTGTATTGGATGCTGCTGTAGAAAAAGCGTATGAAGGCAAACGAAAAATCGTTTGGAAAGAAGTATATGCAGGTGAAAAGGCAAAAGAGAAAACTGGAGAATGGTTACCACAAGCAACTTTAGATACGATTGCTGAACACTTGGTAGCCATCAAAGGGCCTTTGACAACACCAGTAGGTGGTGGTTTCCGTTCATTGAATGTGGCTATTCGTCAAAAATTAGATTTGTTTGCTTGTGTCCGTCCAGTAAAATGGTACCGAGGTGTTCCTTCTCCAGTAAAAAAACCTGGTTTAGTGGATATGGTTATTTTCCGTGAAAATACAGAAGATATTTATGCAGGAATTGAGTACTTACATGGTACGGATGAAAACGAGAAAGTAAAGAGCTTTTTGATGGACGAAATGGGCGTAACAGGCATTCGTTTTCCTGATACTGTTTCTTTGGGTGTCAAGCCTGTATCGGTAGAAGGTACAGAGCGTTTGGTGCGTTCAGCTATCGAATATGCAATTGCCAATAAGCGTAAGTCGGTCACTTTAGTACACAAAGGTAACATCATGAAGTTTACAGAAGGTAAATTTAAAGAATGGGGTTACGAATTGGCAAAAAGAGAATTTGGTGCAACAGATTATCAAGGAGGTCCTTGGCAAGTTATTGACAATAAAGGCAACGAAATCATTATCAAAGATGTGATTGCAGATGCGTTTTTACAACAAATCTTATTACGTCCAGCAGAATATGATGTTATTGCAACCTTGAACTTGAATGGTGACTATGCTTCAGATGCCTTAGCGGCAATTGTTGGTGGTATCGGTATCGCTCCAGGTGCAAATATCAATTACCAAACAGGAATTGGTGTATTTGAAGCAACACACGGAACTGCTCCAAAGTACGCTGGTCAAGATAAAGTAAATCCAAGTTCTGTGATCCTCTCGGGTGTTATGATGTTGGATTACATGGGTTGGAAAAAAGCAGGAAAGATCATCGAAAAAGGTCTAAAAGGTGCTATCAAGAATAAGCGTGTCACCTATGATTTTGAGCGTTTGATGAAGGATGCTACTCTATTGAAGTGTTCTGAATTTGGTGATGAAATTATCGCTAATATGTAGGAAGTGTTTAATGATTTAATATCTTTTAAATGCTTTAATAAAAAATGGATTTTTCGACAAGTCGAAAAATCCATTTTTCTTTTTATATCCAAATTAGCGCATTAGATCATTAGCTAATTAAATTAATAAAACATTGGTAAAACTAGGCAGAGAACGATGTTCCACAACCACAAGAATCTGTCGCATTTGGATTATTGAAAGAAAAACCACGATTATTCAATCCGTCCACCCAATCAATTTCCATTCCCAACAAGTAAATACCGTGCGATTTTTCCATCAACACTTGGATGCCTTCAACTTCAAAAGTATTATCCTTTTCTTTTGGTTTATCAAAACCTAAAATATATGTAAATCCAGAACAACCACCACCTTTTACACCAATCCGCAATCCATGGTCAGAAGGAATATTTTGTTCCGCCATGATACGTTTCAATTGCTTAATTGCACCAGCCGTCAGGGTAATTGGTTGAATTGCTACTTTATCTTTAACTTCCATTATCAATTTATTTTAATTGTCGAATTATGGCTTGCATTGCCATATCTATACAAATCTACATAAAAATAACATCCCGTGAAATGCTTTAGTTGTTTTTTTGGTGTTAAAATTTAGTGAAAGAGATCGCTGCGTTGAAAGAAACAAGAGTGTTTCAATGAATTGAAACTTAAAGAAATGAGACTCCAATCACAACTTATCTATAAGCGTTTACATTGGAGTCTCATTTCTTTAAGTAAGCGTCAGCGTAACGCTCTTGCATCTTGGCTCTCATTTCTTGCAACGCAGCGGTCTCAAAAATCTATCGTTCCAAAATCCACGTTCCCATTAACTCCAACGTTTCTTTATCAAACGTTTCCTCTATCTTTCCATATTCTGACGGACTACCCGTTTCGCTATGCTGAAAAAGATGATTCAGTTCTGGAATAATACGAGTGGTATATTGTGTATTTCCACCCTTTTCTAGCCATTTTTCAATTGCTCTAATATTTTCGACAGCAGTAACTTGTGTATCATTTAAACCGTTAAGCGCAAGGACAGGAATATCTATTTTTGTTAAATATGTTTTGGGGTTGATCGTGATAAAATATTGATACCAAGGATTCAATATCTGGTTTGTAAACATGGGTACAAATACTGCTTTCCCCCCCAGCTGCTCTTGTTCTTTTTCAGAAAATTTATCAAACTGCCGAGCCACATAACGAGTCAATTTTTCTCGCTTGAAAGCTTCACTTCGGTCTTTTTTGATGATTTTGTGAGCCTTTTTTAGCATTTTTTCGTTAATAGCACTACTTTCAGTTGCGCCATTAGATTGAGCTACTTTAGTCCGTTGTAACTTCATCAATTCCTTTACTGGAACACCTGCTCCTGCCAACATGACGATAAAAGCAACATCACTATCTTCTTCAGCAGCAATCATCGGAGCAATAATACCACCTTCACTGTGGCCAATCAAACCGATTTGAGTGGGATCAATTTCTTTTCTAGTTTTCAAATAATTAATCCCTGCTCTAACATCTGTCGCAAAATCAGCAGTCGTTGCTTTCGCAAACTCACCACTTGACGCTCCTACACCACGATCATCCACACGTAATACAGCTATGCCTTGTCGTGTTAAATAATCAGCGATTACCCAAAAAGGCTGATGTTCCATGATCGTTGAGTTTCTACTTTGCGCGCCCGAACCACTAATCAAAATAACTGCTTTATGCTGATCTCCAGAAGCAGGCAAGGTCAATGTTCCACCCAACTGTTCTCTGGATATTGTATTCAAATAGCTCACTTCTTCTGTAAAATAAGGGAAAGGTGGTCTAGGTGTCTGTGGACGAAACACTATATTTTCGTTTTCTGAAACTCGTTTTAAATCAACTTCTACCTGTGCGCCTGCTTGTGATACCGCACCTTTTATTTTAGAAAAACTTGTATTCACTCGACCTTTATAGGTGAAGTTCATTCGATCAATAGTCATGGTGATATTAGGAAAATTATATATAACGTTATCAACCACGATCCCTTTTGCTCCCTGATCTGGACTATCCATTGTTGCCACATATTTATTATCTGCTTCAGAAATGTGGAACACTAACCGCAATTGCATCCCTTGAATATCTATTGCTCCTCCCCAATCTCCTGTAATATCTTGGGCAGTCATCATATTGAAGCAGCTCATGAACCCCAACAAAAGGCAAAATCGTAACATATTGATATTTATTTAATGATTTTTGATGTGAAATTGAATCTCAAAATACGCTCTTTTTGTGAAAAACATAACTTTGATATAAATCTGCACATATATTGTTATAATAAATCGTTATTTTCTATATTTAAGTCTATTTTTGTGTCACATCGTTTAGCTTACAGAACTTGATTTTGCTGAATTTGAAGTTCTCACATAAACGCCCCTTTCCAATAGCCGATTTCTACTTTTTCTACACAGAAAAACTCTACTATTTTCCTCAAAATCAAAGAAAATCTACTACTCAGATTTATTTTATTGAATTAAAAATTCACAGTATGTCCACTCTCGCAAACAAAAACGTATATAAAACCATTGGTATTCTCATTTTGATAGTAATTGGTGCTACCTTTCTAAATTTTATACCTAAATTTTTAGGCTCTGGACTCACCTCTGCTCAACCAATTGGAAAATTTCTGAATGGAAACTTTCCTACAACTACTCCAAATAACAATGCTCCCGTATTATTATCACAAACAGGGGCTTTTTCCGATTTGAATACGTTGACGCCAAGTTTAGGGGTCATTCCTTACGACATGATTCAGTCATTTTGGTCGGATGGCGCAGATAAGGATCGTTGGGTGGCTATTCCAAATGATGGAACTCCAAATGGGATATCGGAACAAATCCAATTTTCGGCAGATGGTAACTGGCAGTTCCCAAAAGGTTCGGTTATGATTAAACATTTTGAACTAGGCGGAAAACGACTAGAAACCCGATTTGAAGTCAAAGGAGATGACAATATTTTTTATTATTTAACCTATAAATGGAACGATGCACAGACAGATGCTGAATTACTGTTGACGGGGTTAGATGAAGATATTCTAGTGAATGGTATTGTTCAAACATGGCATTATCCAAGCATTTCGGAATGTCAAAGTTGTCACTTAACGGAGGTAGGAAGTGTGCTAGGACTGAGAACTCGTTTTCTGAATAAAAACATTACTTATCCTAGTACGGGATTGAATGCTAATCAGTTGGTTACATTGAGTCATATTGGATTGATTAATCAAAATATCACTGATGCCGATGTGGATAATTATACAAAAATAGCTGCTATTGATGACCCAAACGCATCTTTAGAACTTCGGGCTAGATCATATATTGATGTCAATTGTTCCAATTGTCACCAGCCGGGAACAATCAATGGAGGCATGTTTGATGCCAGAATTACAACTAATTTGATGAATCAACATCTCATCAATGGAGCTGTTCTATATGATGAAGGTCTCGATAATCCAAGAGTCATTAAGCCACAAGATATTGGACGTTCAATGCTTCATCATCGTATGGAATCACTAGAAACGGGTATTGCGATGCCACCATTAGGTAAAAATGTAGTGGATACGGAAGGGCTTCAACTCATTTCTGATTGGATCAATAGCTTACCACCTGCGCCTACGGCTGCGTTTTCTGCGACGCCAATTAGTGGCACTGCACCGCTCGTAGTCACCTTCAATGCTACTGCATCGGAAGGAAATAATTTAACTTATTCATGGGATTTCGGTGACGGTATAACAGGTTCAGGTCTGCAAACGACACATACCTACAACAACATTGGTTCTTACACCGCTACTTTAACTGTCAACAACGGACCATTTACGGACGAATCAAGTATTGGTATTTTAGTGGAAAATCCAACAGATAATGGATTAATCAGTTTTTCAGACCAAACCAATTTATTTACATCAGCGAATTATAGTGGTGTTGGAATGGCAGTTGTAGATATGAACGGTGATAAAAAAGATGATGTTGTTCGTTTCAATCAAGCTAAAAATTTAAACATACAATATCAGGAAAATATCAATCAGACTTTTTCTAATCATAATTTTGGTGCAGTTAGTAATGCCAATCAATGGAGTGTTTGCGTTGCCGATTATGATAATGATGGACTCAATGATATTTTGACTGGTGGAGCATATGATAATATCAAAGTTATTAAAAACAATAATGGCAGTAACTCCTACACCAGTCAACTTCTACCCAATGCTAATATCTTTATTCAAGGCAGTAACTTTGTAGATATTAACAACGACGGGTGGCTCGATATATTTGCCTGTCATGATGATGCTGAAAGTCGCCCATACCAAAACGATCAAAATGGTGGATTCTTTTTCAATCCAAGCTTAATTGATACCAAGACCAATCCTACGAGTGATAATTCTGGTAATTATGCTAGTATTTGGACAGATTACGATAACGACGGAGATCTAGATTTGTATATTTCTAAATGTAGAATTGGTGTAGCTCTAGCTAGCGATCCTCGTCGAATTAATATGTTGTTCAACAATGATGGCAATAATAATTTCACGGAAGTATCTGCTCAAGCAGGTTTAAAGTTTGGAGAGCAATCGTGGCTGACCGATTTTGCTGATATTGATAATGACGGTGATATGGATTGTATCGTTATCAATCATTACGAAAATAGTCGTTTGATGCGAAATAATGGCAATGGTACTTTTACGGATATTACGAATGGTAGCGGTTTGTTACCTGCACTTGGTGGTAGCAATTTATTTGGTATTCAAGGTATATTTAGAGATTTTAATAATGATGGTTATGTCGATTTATTAGTGGCAGGAAACAAGCATTATCTATTTTACAACAATGGAAATAACACCTTTACTCAAGCTCCTAATCCGTTTAATGCCAATGAAATAGAATCTTTTGCCTTGGGCGACCTCAATCACGATGGATTTGTTGATGTATATGCTGGATATGCCAATTTGTTTACTACCCCAAGTAATATTCAAGATCGTTTGTTTATCAATAATGGAAATGATAATAATTTTATAAATATTCAACTAGAAGGAGTAGAAAGTAATATAAATGGAATTGGCGCACGTGTAGAAATCTATGGTTCTTGGGGTACACAAATTCGTGAAGTCCGATCGGGTGAAGGTTATGGAATCATGAATTCTTTTACGCAACATTTTGGAATTGGTGGCGCAAGCCAAGTTAACAAAGTAATCGTTCGTTGGCCATCTGGCATCGTCCAAGAAATCAATAATCCAGCTATTAATCAATTTTTAACTATTGTTGAAAGTAGCTGTGTAGCTGGAAATCCTTGCAACGACAATGATGATTGTACCATTAACGATACTTTCGATAATAATTGTAATTGTACGGGTACTTTCCAAGATGCAGATAATGATGGTATTTGCGATGCCAATGATAATACCAATGGTAATTGTACGGCTGGAAATCCTTGCAACGACAATGATGATTGTACCATTAACGATACTTTCGATAATAATTGTAATTGTACGGGTACTTTCCAAGATGCAGATAATGATGGCGTTTGTGATGCCAATGATAATACCAATGGCAATTGTACGGCTGGAAATCCTTGCAACGACAATGATGATTGTACCATAAATGATACTTTCGATA
>JAHDFQ010000098.1:17227-18851 GCA_020628085.1 Saprospiraceae bacterium | reverse complement strand
CTATTTATTACACTAAATTCTATCGTTTACTTTTGCATATATAGGATTAAAAATAAACTAAAATCATTAAACAAATAAGTCAAAATTTTATTTAATATTTGAGTTTGTTTTTACAGAATGTTTCTGGTGTTGGTACACTTTTAATTGTCATCAGATACAGAAATTTACCAAAAGAAAAGAAATGGCAGAACGACGTTGTATAGTTTGGTTTAGACAGGACTTGCGCCTACATGATAATGAGGCACTTAAAGAAGCCATGTCTCATAGTGATGAAATTGTTCCTGTATATGTATTTGACGAGCGAACTTTCAAAGGTAAGACGACTTTTGGTCTTCCCAAGACAGATAAGTTTAGAGCACAGTTTATAATTGAAAGTGTTCAAGATTTAAGAAATTCTCTTCAAGAAAGAGGAAGCGATTTAATCATTAGAATTGGTAAACCAGAAGAAGAAATTGCTCAAATAGCTAGAAGCATCAAAGGCAGCTGGGTATTCTGTAATCGAGAACGCACACAAGAAGAAACGGAAGTACAAGATGCTTTAGAAAAAAATCTATGGTCTATCGGTCAAGAAGTACGCTACTCCAGAGGTAAAATGTTGTACTACACGTCAGATTTGCCTTTTCCAGTCACACATACCCCCGATATATTTACACATTTTAGAAAGGAAGTGGAACGCTTTGTTCCTGTACGAGAACCACTTCCAACGCCAGATAATATTCCTAGTTACAAAGGGAATATTAGCAGCGATCCTATGCCTTCATTAGCAGATTTTGGATTAGATCCAATTGAGGAAGATGACCGAGCTGTCATTCGTTTTCGAGGTGGTGAAACAGAAGGTTTGCTTCGATTAGAATATTACTTATGGGAAACGGATTTGATTAAAACGTATAAAGAAACTAGAAATGGATTGATTGGAGGAGATTATTCTTCTAAATTTTCACCTTGGTTAGCTCAGGGATGTTTGTCCCCAAAACAAATTTACTGGGAAATTAAAAAATATGAAGCTGAACGTGGTAAAAACAAATCGACTTATTGGTTGATTTTTGAATTGCTGTGGAGAGATTTTTTCCGATTAATGGGTAAAAAATATGGAAATTTAATTTTTCAAAAAGGAGGAACCAAACAAGAAATCAATACTCGCTTAAGAGACAATTATGATTTATTAAATCTATGGATGGAAGGAAGAACTGGAATTCCGTTTATTGATGCCAATATGCGAGAATTAGCGCAAACAGGTTTTATGTCCAACCGTGGTCGCCAAAATGTCGCTAGTTTTTTAGTGAATGATTTGAAAGTAAACTGGCAATTGGGAGCCGATTATTTTGAATCTATTCTGATTGATTACGATCCGTGTAGTAATTGGGGTAATTGGAATTATGTGGCAGGTGTTGGTTCTGATCCTAGAGAAGATCGTTATTTCAATATTTTGCGTCAAGCACAACGATATGATGGCAATGGTGAATATGTCAAAAAATGGCTTCCCGAACTGGAAAATGTTCCTTCTTCAAAAGTTCATCGCCCCGATACGATTTCTTTTCAGCAACAAGGAGAGTGGGGCGTTAAAATAGGCGCACATTATCCTAAAGCTATGATTTCTACCCAGAAGTGGGCAAGATGACGGGTT
>JAHDFQ010000098.1:13906-17127 GCA_020628085.1 Saprospiraceae bacterium | reverse complement strand
TTTTATTTAAACAGTGTTTTTCTCCCATATACACTACAAATAGGACAAGTATGTGGATCATGTCCTCGTGCAGGACAATATTCCCGTCCAAAGAAAATGATTTGTAAATGTAAACGATTCCATTTTTCTTTTGGAAATAGCTTTTTAAGGTCTTTTTCGGTTTTTTCTACATTTTTTCCCGTACTTAACGTCCAACGATACGCTAGCCGATGTATATGCGTATCTACAGGAAAAGCAGGGACACCAAAGGCTTGCGACATCACCACCGAAGCCGTTTTATGACCGACACCAGGTAATGCTTCCAATGCTTCAAAACTTTTTGGCACATCACCATTGTATTTTTCTATCAATATTTCTGAAAGTCGATGAATCGCTTTTGATTTTCGTGGAGATAACCCGCAAGGACGTATAATCAACCGAATATCATCAACATCCATTTGTACCATATCAAACGGATTATTTGCCTTTTCAAATAAATAGGGCGTTACTTGATTAACACGTTTGTCCGTACATTGTGCGGAGAGTAGCACTGCAATGAGCAAAGTATACGGGTCAGTGTGATCTAAAGGAATAGGAATTACTGGATAATACGCTTCTAATTGTTCAGCAATAGCATCTGCCTTTTGTTGTCTAGTCAAGCGTTTTTCCATTGTATGTAACATTTTATTTCAGTAATATTATTCGGTTTAAACCAAATTCAAAGAGAAAAGTTTTTTGCCAGCTCGTTTATTAATAGATTATTTTAAATAATTAATTTGACATTCTTTAAATACTTCTTTGTAATGATAAAAAAAATAGCGACTTTTAGCCCGAAAAAATTGGGTATGAAGAATCAATATTTATTCTCTTTAGCGTTGATCTTGTCATTTGCAGTTCCTGCTTCTGCACAAGGAAATAATCCAGATTTTTTCCATTCAATTGGAAAAATTTATGTGGTTGTTGCAGTTATCATTGCTATTTTCATTGGAATAATTTTGTTTATGATTTATTTAGAAAGAAAAGTATCCAAATTAGAAAACCTATCAAAGCACCCAGATAATGAGTAATTTTTTAGAGAGTGTTAGCAAAAATTTTGATAAAGCTGCCGCTCACACGGGACTTCCAGAAGGCTTATTAAATCAGATCAAAGCCTGTAATTCTGTTTATCAGATGAACTTTCCTGTCAAAATAGGAAATGAATATCGAGTGATAGAAGCCTATCGTGTACAACATAGTCAACACCGTTTACCCACCAAAGGGGGGATTCGTTTTAGCCAAAAAGTAAACCAAGATGAGGTGATGGCTTTGGCCACATTGATGACGTACAAGTGTGCCATTGTTGACGTACCATTTGGAGGTGCAAAAGGTGGTGTGAAAATTTCTCCAAGAGAACATACGCCTGCACAATTACAGAAAATTACCCGTCGTTATACAGCGGAACTAATTCGTAAAAACTTCATTGGTCCTGGTATTGATGTTCCTGCACCTGATTATGGAACAGGTGCTCGTGAAATGGCTTGGATTTTAGATACCTACATGCAATTTAAAGGTGGTGAAATCGACGCTGCTGGGTGTGTAACAGGTAAACCCGTCACTCAACATGGTATTAGAGGTCGAGCAGAGGCTACGGGACGTGGTGTTTTTTACGGTGTCCGTGAGGCAGTTAGTCATAAAGATGACATGAAAAAACTAGGTCTTACACCAGGTTTAGCAGGTAAAACGGTAGCGGTTCAAGGATTAGGAAATGTAGGATATCACGCAGCACAGATTTTCCAGAACGAGGGAGACTCTAAAATTATTTGTATTGCAGAATATGAAGGTGCTATTTACAATGAAGATGGCATTGACGTAGATGAAATCATGAAGCATCGTAAAAAAACGGGTTCTATCATGGATTTTCCTGGTGCAAAAAACATGGATCAACGTAAGCAAGTTCTTGAAGTAGAGTGTGATATTTTGATTCCTGCGGCATTAGAAAATCAAATCCGTATGGATAACGCAGCAAATGTTAAAGCTAAAATTATTGCAGAAGCAGCGAATGGTCCTGTTACTGCAGATGCAGCGGAATATTTAACGAATAAAGGCGTTATGATTATCCCTGATATGTATATTAATGCTGGTGGTGTTACCGTTTCATATTTTGAATGGTTGAAAAATTTATCTCATATGCGTTTCGGTCGTATGGAAAAACGATTTAATCAAAATACGTACAGTAATTTAGTAGGTTTGGTGGAACGATTGACGGGTAAGACTATCGGTGTAAAAGAAAGAGATTTATTGACGCGTGGAGCAGATGAAATAGATTTGGTACGATCTGGTTTGGAGGAAACTATGATTACCGCATATAATGAAATTCGAGAGGTAAAAAAACGAAAAAAAGCCGTAGAAGATTTAAGAACAGCAGCTTTTATTAGCGCATTAAATAAAATTAGTAGCGACTATTTGGCTTTAGGGATTTTCCCATAGGTCAATCTTTTTTAAATACTATTTATACGATAATTTATTGTTAAATTATCATCAAAGAGAGAAGAAGACGCAAAATAATATTGCGTTTCTTCTCTTTTTTGTTTGAAATAAAGAATTTAGAGAGGTTTTTTAATTGATTGACTTAATTTTATTTTATTTTTAGTAAATTGCAGCGTTTTACCAACTACTGTGTAGTTACAACAATAAAATAATCCATAAAAACAAAAAAATGTCAGAAAAGCTAGATAAAATAGATCTAAAAATCATTCGTATTTTACAAGATAATAGTAAAATCACGAATCTTGAATTGTCAAAACAAATCGGTTTGTCTCCTGCTCCAACACTAGAACGTGTTAAAAAATTGGAAACAACAGGAATTATAGAAAGTTATCATGCACAAGTCAATGCCCAATCCATTGGACTAAATGTTAAAACATTTGTACTGGTTTCTTTGGCATGGCAAAAAGAAAATGCGCTTAACCATTTCCTTGATAAAATTAAATCTATTGAGGAAATCACAGAATGTTATATTATTACTGGAGAAGCAGATTTCCTAATCAAAATTGTATGTCGAGATATTCCTTTATATGAGCAATTATTGTTTAAAACATTGTCTCAAATTGAAGAAATAGAACGCTTGAAAACTTTAATGACCTTATCAACCGTAAAAGATTCTAAAGTACTACCATTCAAGTATGACTAGAAATTAAGTTAATTTATAAAATATTTCAAAAGCCGCTTCTGTTGAGGAAGTGGCTTTTGTTATTTCTTGATAA
>JAHDFQ010000098.1:11787-13806 GCA_020628085.1 Saprospiraceae bacterium | reverse complement strand
AATGTATGAAAAAGAAAAAACAAACCTTGCTTTGGGAAATTCAGTCTAATAAAAATGATAAACCATCTTACATCTTTGGAACAATGCACGTCAAAGACAGCGTTGCATTTCATTTTATAGATCAAGCAAAAGCAAAGATTGATGAAGTAGATATGCTAGCAAATGAATTTGACTTTACGGATTTGCCAGCTACCGTAAATAAAGAAGCCATGACCTTGCCCGATCAACTCACTTTGGATCAATTGCTAACTATAAAATTATATCAAAAACTAGATCAATTGCTTCGAAAAATGGTTGGAGTTCCTGTCCAAGCTGTCAGAAACCAATTTCCATTACTCATCAATAATTTAATTGCCGAAAAAGTCATGTCGGCTGAAATGCCAACTTCTTTAGATCAAGCATTATTCGAATATGCCCAATCAAAAGGGATAGCTACGGGAGGCATTGAAACCTACGCCGAACAAGTTGAGACGCTCCAAAAAATACCTTTAAAATATCAAATCAAATCATTGGTTTGGACAATTAAAAACGCTCATAAATATGAAAAAGAAATCAAAACCATGAAGCGATATTACGAGTTGATGGAAATTGATAAACTGTACCAATCTTCTAAACGTAGCTTAGGTGGAATGCGTAAAATTCTTTTATACGATAGAAATGTAGTGATGGCAGATCGAATTGCCGAAATGACACGAACACAATCAGTTTTTTGTGCTATAGGCGCAGCACATCTTTGGGGCAAGAAAGGAGTACTTTATTTGTTAAAACACAAAGGTTTCAAGATTAAACCGTTGAAGGATTAGACGTAGATTTTTTATTTTTATACGGACAATGACGGCAACCATTATCACAGCAGTAACCTCTTTTCTTTAAATAATAAGCAGTGAAAACGTAATTTCCATTTTCAATGTAGTAATCTCGATCAAGAATTAAGGGTTCATTCTTTTTAGACATTGTTTATAAGAACCGGCTTAAAAAATTGGCGTTGGATAAGTGCGTAGGCACCAAAAAGAACACCTGCAAAAAATAAATCTCCTGCGATCGTGTTCATGAAAAAAGGAACAGCCGCAGTAAAACAAGCGATTAATCCTGCAATAGTTTTAGGATACATACCGCTTCCAAACCATACACCTAAATTCGTTAACAAAAAGAAAATTCCAGAAGCGGATAAACTACTCAAAACAATATTTTTAATGTTGACTTTTTGTAGGGAACGAAAACCCAGTAGAGTGATTAAAATAAAAGCACCGTAAATCCATTCAGCCCCTTGTGTAAACCACACAAATCCATTGTAATATTCTGGAAACATCTTGGCGTAAACGATATTATTTAGTAGTAAATCACTGATAAATAGACTAGCTAAAGGAATGAAGAATGCCCAGTATTTTTTAGTAAAATAAGCTGCACCAAATAATGCCATACTTCCGATTGGAGTAAAATTCGGCGGATGTGGTAACATTCTGCTTAGAGCAGCTAACAAAACCATGATTGCTACAATACCGACAGGAAGTACTATTTTCTTATTATTCATTGTTCGAAATTTTAAAAGCTATACAAAGCCAAATTTGTGCTTCGCTTTCATACTACAAAAGTAATCAATATTTATTTCTTTACTAAATAAACGATCTGTTCTTTCCCATTAGCTAGCATCTCCAAAGTCAAACTATCTGGTTGCAATTGTAAAACTCGAACAGCTTTTTCTTTGGCAGTTGTAGACAAGGTATCTTTCGATAATAGTAAATCTCCTTCTAGCGAATATATACCTTGCTCTTCATATCCAATGGTGCTTTTATAGGAATAGAATCCTTTGTCATCAAATGAAAATTGTATCTCATTCGGGTCTAATTTCATATCTTCTTTGGATTCTAAAATTTTTACCGCTACCCAATCGCCAACAATATATTTTTCATTTGCGTTTTCACAGGCAATGATAGAGAGCATTAAAAAGCCAATAAACACATACCATTTTATTTTCATAAATATCAATTATCTTTTTTAGGTTTAGGTTTAGGTTTAGGT
>JAHDFQ010000098.1:0-11687 GCA_020628085.1 Saprospiraceae bacterium | reverse complement strand
ATCAGGTTTAGTATTAGTGGGTGATTTTATTTGTTTTTTCTTTTTTTTAGGTTTTGCAGCCGCTCGTCTATCAATAATTAAGTCTCGATTGACGGCGATACTGGCATTTAATTCAAAACCAATGAGTAATATAAATGCATTGATTTGTATCCATATCATAATTACAATGAATGTACCAATCGAACCATATAAATCATTATAACTACTATAGTTATTGACGTAAAGTGCAAATCCCCAAGAGGTTATCAAAGACAAAAAAGTAGCGAGCGTTGCACCAGCAGACAAATATTTTTGTTTTTTTCGAGTGGGCATGCCTTGTCGATACAAAAAACTAATACCAAAATAAAACAAAAAGATGACCGTAATAAATCGTAAAATTTGAGCACTGATATTCGCAAAGCTACCTGCATTCACAGAACTGAAAATCCAGTTGATGAAAGTATTTCCAAAAATGATAAAAAAGACTGCTGCCAGCACTAAAAAACCAAGTATAAACGTCAATTGAATGGCAATCAACCGTTTCATGACCACATTCCGTTTCCTAAACGTTGTTTTGTTCATTTTATCAAATCCAACCATCATATTTAAAACACCATTAGAAGAAAAAAAGATCGCTAAAATGAAACCTAAAGACAGTAAACCAAAGCGCGGTTCTAATAAAATTTCTTGAATAAATGTGATGAGTTGTTCGTGTACACCAGCAGGAATCACCCGAATTTCTCGTAAAAAATCATTAAACTGAGCAATGATCGTTTGATTAAAATCTATTTCTCCAGACAAGTTTCGTATCACTAAATCATCAGCAATAAATGGAATAATATAATCCTGAAAAAAAGGTAGAATAAAAGGAATTAATGTAAAAAAAACGAGTAAAGTCGGGAAGATTGACAAAACAAAACTATAGGCAATCGAATTGGCTCGCGTAACCATATTATCCCGCTTGATTTCCTGAATGATAAATATAACCACATCGTATAAAGGGACATCAAAGAAACCAGGCAGAGAATGCGTTTTAGACCAATCTAAAATCTCTTTTAGAATGGGTAAGTTTAATATTCGATCTTTTATTTTAGTTATAAAGCTCATTGAGGTTTTGGAAATTGTACTTTACCATTTAAAAAGGGGTGTTAATTATCAGGGTGAAATTTTTGAAATCAATAAAAAAGTTGAACCTGCCTGCCGCAGGCTGGATAGCCACAGAATAAGGCGTTTGAAGCGTTTTTTTGATTTCTTTCAAGAAAAATTTCAGCCCAGATAATCCCCTCAAACTACTTACGACCTTTAAAATAATTTCCTTTCACACCTTTTACACCTGGTGTTGCAACAAATAAACTCCCTGCATGTGGAAATGTAGCTTTTTCAGCACTTGTCATATCCACTTTAGCAGTCGTAATATATAGTTTTTCAAGATTGTCACCTCCAAACGTACAAGAACTCACATTGTGTGCAGGTACTTGAATAAAATCAATTAATTTTCCATTGTCTGGATTCCAACAACCCACACCATTTCCATTCCACAATGCAATCCACAACCTTCCTTTTGAATCAATGGTCATCCCATCAGGATACCCCAAATCTTCTGATATTTTCACCGCTACTTGCCCATTGGTTATATTTCCTGTTTCAAGGTCATAATCATAAGCCATAACTTGTCCTGTGGGTGTATCAATATAGTACATTTTAGTTTGATCTGATGACCAAACTATACCGTTAGATATTGTGACGTTAGGGATCATCTTTTCAAACGCACCCGTTGATTCAATTCTATACAAAGAAGCCGCTCCTTCAGTTTGATCTAAGTGCATAGAACCAACCCAAAACCGTCCTGCGGGATCACATTTTCCGTCGTTAAAACGCATATTATTTAACCCATGTTCTGGACTACATAATAGCGTTTGTTTCTGGGTGATAGTATTAAATAAATAGATGCCATTTTGAAGAGCAACAATGGCTTCATTTTGTTTTTCAGTAGGAACAACAGTACCAATGCGTTGTCCCATATCATAGGACATTTGTTTGTTTACGGAAGGGTTATAAATAAATAGTTTTTTTCCTTCAATATCAATGTAATACAATTCGTTGTTACGATCATCCCAAAACGAACCCTCACCCAATTGCGCTCTAGTATCAACCACTAAAGCAGCTGTTTGTGCTGATTGTTTAATTTTCTTAGTACTATTACAACTTATCATTGTCGCTAAAAATAAAATGATTGAAAGAACAGAAGTGGCATTCATACGGAAGGTTTATTTTAGTTCTTCTGAAAAAAAAGGGGTTATTTTTTTTAATAAAAAATCAGGTGCTTCGATACTTTGATTTGTCGAAGCCTCAACAAAACAAAGTTTTACGTTTCCACCGTTCACGAGTTCTGCTTTTTCATTAAAAATCTCAACATGGAATGTAATTGTCATTTTAGGAAGTTGACGCAAAGTAGTTTTAATGGTCAATAAATCGTCGTAATGAGCAGGACGAATATATCGCATATTGAGACTCATCACAGGCATCAAAACACCATGTTTTTCTTCCATTTCTTTATATGATAATCCCACTGAACGCAACATTTCTACACGGCCTACTTCATAATATTGAGCATAATTTCCATAATACAAATAGCCCATTTGGTCTGTTTCTCCGTATCGAACCCGCAGTTTGGTTTCATGTGTAAACATGTCGTTACTTATTTTTATTTATACACAATAAGTTAAAAATATTGAATTATTTTAAATTCTTTCTTTTCTTTCCTTTTTTAAAGCTAGAATTTAGACTTTGCAACAGTAAATATCCTAGTTCATTTGTACCATTTTTAGAATTAGAGAGAATAACGACAGCGGATTGAGTTTCTTTGATAAAACCTATAAAAACAGTATGTCCTTCCGTCGCACCAGAATGTAACACTAAATCTGATTTCTTTTTGTTGGTCATAATATGCCAACCAAGTGCGGCATAGCTATTTTTATCAATATGTGTCACCGTTTTCTTTTGGTGCGTATTATCAAACGTATTGGTTTGTACTTGTAGACGTAAAAGTTTCATCAAATCTCGTAAAGAGGACTTGATACCAACGGCAGCATTAAATGCGGGACTATTCCAATGATTGACGGTTTGTCCAAAACTATTGTAAGCAGGTGCAATAGACTGACTTGGTCGAGGTTGAATAACCGTATCTTTCAAACCATATTTTTGAACCAGTTTTTCGTTCAAAATGTAAGGAAAGGGTTGCTTCATTTTCTGTTCAAGAGCCAATTCTAATAAAGCATAAGCTGTATTGGAATATTCATATTCCATCAAAGGATATAGAATTTGTAAACTCGCATAGTACTTCCATAAATCTTTTTTGGTGTAGTATTCATAAGGATTGCTGGCATCTAATTCTTTTGCACTAAAATTACTAGGTAATCTTGGATAACCGCCTTGATGCGATAGCAACATTTGAATACTTGGATCGTCTTGTTGGTTGGTCGGGTTTTCTAAATAATTAGACAAGGGATCATCAAAATGAATGATATTTTCTTGTTGGAGTGATTCACACAAAAGTGCAGTAATCACTTTACTTGCTCCACCTAATTCAAACAAGGTACTGTCGGTAATATACTCTGAACTTCCTTGCTCAAGTTCTCCATAAGGCAAAATATATGAAGAATCTTGATGAATAATTCCGACAATAAAACCAGGTGTTTCATTAAACGAGATATGACAATCGTAGTAGGCTATTTGATCGACATGATGTTTTATATACTCGTAGGTTTGTCCTTTCAAATTATTAATTGAAAAAATAGACACTAAAAGATAGAGTAGTAGGAAAGGTAATACTCGGAATAACAATCCTATATAATTTGTATTTATGTGTATATACATGCAATGATGGTGCACTGTGAGGTTCTATAAGTATAGGCTACAAAGGAAAGTAGAAAATCTCTTAAAAAGAATTTTTTGAATCTCAAAACTATTTATTTGTACGAAAATTTGATTTCTACACAAGGTTAGACCAATAATTTAGAAAAGAAATACTTTTGTAAACACTGTTTTCGTTAATCCATTTATATTTGTGGAAGAAAATATCTACTTTTAAAAGAAAGAATAAAATGAATACATTCAAACATATTACCCTATTTCTTGCCCTTGTTTTTATGTCTACGACTGCCTGTACGGACGATGCTTCTAGTACCGAAAATAAAGTACCTGTTGCTAGTTTATTGATTGGTCATTGGGAATTAGATCAAGCAATCAGAAATGGAAAAGTTGCCCCAACTATGGAAGGAACGTATTTTACCTTTAATGATAATAATTCCATGAGGAGTAATATGATGGGTAGCGATCAAGCAAGTGTGTATAATCTAAATGATCGAGTGATAACCCAAAGCAGCAACGGCGTCAAAACTGAATATCTAGTTGAAAATATCACCTCAGATTCTCTTCGTTTAACGACGACTATTCAAGGTTTTAATTTTGATCTCTCTATGTTGAAAGCCGAAAAACCAACCGAGAAAGAAATAAACCCAGAAACCTAATACATTTATTGTATCAGTACTTTAATCGCTTCGGCAGGTTGAATAAATCGACCTGTTTCGGAGTCATTATTCGTTTGTTTACCCGTGTTTTTCAAAATCTTGTAAGCATCTTTCGTCGTCAAATCAGGTTGAATACTTTTCATCAAACCAACCAAACCTGCTACATAAGGAGTTGCCATTGAGGTTCCGTTGAATGATTTGTATTCATTATTTGGAGTCGTAGAAAAAATATTAACACCTGGTGCAGCGATTCCCATGTTCATGTCTTGCACAAAATTAGAAAATTTTGCACGATTTAAGTTTTCATCAACCGCACTTACGGTAATTACACCATCAGCATTTGCAGGACAATAATCTTTTGCATTTTTATTGCTATTTCCAGCAGCGACAATTACAATCGCACCTTTTTTATTAGCATATTTTACCGCTTTTTCATAGGCTTTTTGTCGTTTATGGGTAGAAATACCACCCAAAGACATCGAAATAACATCTGCGCCAGCATCCGCAGCTTCTAATATTCCGTTGATAATACCTTGCTGCGTTCCACCACCAAAAGCAGCTAAAACCCGAACACTCCCGATTTCTACAAAATCATTATTGGGTGAAAAAGAGGCGATACCTTTACCGTTATTAGTTACTGCAGCAGCAATTCCTGCGCAATGCGTTCCGTGTTGATTGCCATCGGTATCGTATTTTACATTGATACTTTTATAATTAGCTGCCAAATCTTCATGTTTAGCATCAATTCCTGTATCTAAAATAGCGATCAATGCCTTTTTCTTAGGACTTATGTTTTCTGATTTCAAAAGATCGTGTAATTCGTCCATCGCCATTTCATCAAGTCCCCATTGTTTATTAATTTCTGGATCGTTGACAATATAAGTTCGTCGCTTTCGAGTAGTCGTCTCAGAAGGAATAGGATTTATCTGTACAATATCATTATTTTCAATCCAGTCAACACCTTTTGTATTTCTAATTTCATCTTGAATTTCGGTAATTTGATTCTTATATTGAGGAGGAACATCAACCAAAACATAATCATCTAATTCCGTAATATCACCAGAACTCATACTAAATGCAGGGCGAATAGTAAGATCATATTGAACTTTTAAATGTTGGAGATTACTGTAAGAACTAGGATCATTTAATTCAACTAAAAATTCACCTTCCTCAGCAAATTGATTGCTATTTGTACCAATATGTATTCTTTCCAATGAATATAACTGCGTATTTCCAATAGGAGCATAATATTTGAGTCCTAAAAATGTAAATCCAGCAAGCAAAGCTATAAAAAGCGGAATTTTATTTTTGAAAAAACTCAGAAAAGCTGCCGAAGCACTCAATAAAACCAAATCTCTGGATAAATTCCACAGTTTAACATCCAAAGCTGCTTCCGAAAAGAAAATGGAGTATAGATAACTCCCCATTCCGAGAAGCAACAAAATACGAATGAGTGGACTTACTTTCTGGTTGTCTTGAAACAATAACCACAAAGAGAGGAGTGAAAAACTTGATATTAATCCTATTTGGTACAGCATCTAATTTTATTTGAAGTTAGAATGAAAGAAATGTAATCAATTACAATTTATATGTCTTCCGTTTCTTCTCTTTTTTCTTTTTTTGTTCGGTTGGTGGAATTGGATTTCCATTTTCGTCCAAAGGTGCGGGAACGATTAGATCATCCATGTGGAAACCTTCTAATAATTTCTCAAATTCTTGCATATCCTCTTGTGAAAAAGAATTGAATTGTTCCTCAAAAATCTTAAACATTTGTTCAAAAGATTCCGCCATATTTTCAGAATTAAATTGCTGAAAATTATTAGGATCGAATATTTGTTCAAAGTCTTGCGTCATCACCGTATCAATAAGAATTTGAAATTGACCATTTTCACCAAATGCTTTCTGCATTTCCTCTTCCATTTGCAGGAATTGTTCTTTCAAATCCATGGATTCCGTTTTTGATTCTTCCGACTGACCAAACGAAAATGAAAAAGCAAACAGGGTTATGGCTATAAATAAAATTGACTTTTTCATATTAAATTAAATTTGTTGAGTTCAAATATAATACACTGTAATTAAAATAAGTTGTAATTTGTAAGATAGTCTTTAGGCTGTCAAGTCACTCTATGTTTTACGTCTACAGCCTGAAGGTTATGATACAGTTTTTTAACAAACTAAAATTACAGTGTATATAATGTGATAACATTCAAATTAGTTGATACACTTTCATGACTTTAACGAAATTCTAAGGATTTCTAATATAGCAACTGCTAAAAAAATACTTTCTTGACGATTACTCATACTAGAATCCAAAATATCAAATGCTCTAATATTGATTGCTGAGGGGTTCGAAGGGTTAGCAACTGCTCCCATACTTTTTCCTTCTACCCAAATTTCGATGTTTTCTTTCATGCTTTTAAAATCAGCTTTCGCTAATATTTGTTCCTTCGAGTTTTTGAGTACACCATTTTCATATAAACCCACCAGTTGATTGTTCATATATATTGTAGCAGCATCAGCCTTAATTCGATACAAAAAAGAACGATTGGAACTTCTAGCGATGAACAACGCATTTTCTCTTTCTTGAGGATAACGTTTATACGAATACGCAATTAGAGGTTCTTCGTAAATAGAAGTAAAAATACCTCGTGCGATAATTGTACGACCTTTCTTTACTTCTGAATGCGTTTGATTGTATGACAATAATTCTCGTTCTTTGGCATTCCATGGAATCAAATGTTCAGCTAGCGTTTTTAAGTCTGCTTTCATAGCAGCTAAATCTGCTTGTACTTTTTTCCTTGAAGGAGGCGTACCTTTAGATATTCCATATATTGTTAATCCTATCGCTGCAACAACGGCAGCACCTATTCCAAACATATTTATTTTTATTTATCTAATGCAATTTATGATATTCTGAGTATGTAAACAACTCAATCCATATATTCAATAACTACTTTATAAATTTTGAAACTGGAAGAAAGTGTTGCTGCCATATTTGGTCTCATAGAAAAATGATATGAGTTATTCAGGTTGTCAATTTCAATATTTGTTGGTATTGATATTGACCCTGGACTTGCTCCTGTATCTATACTATTAACAAAAAAATCATTTACCGTAAAATTAGGGTTTACGGAATCATTATGTACCATTGTAAAGTTACAAGAAACGGCTGGATCAGAATCTTCATAATAGATTGTAATATTTACAACTTTACTGCTATGTGGTAAATTTATAGGTGCAACTAATCCTCTAAATGCTGTTGGAGGAGAAATATAAAATGCTCCATTTGTTCCCGAGATCCATTGAAAATTATTATCATCGTTATCTGTATCGAATGCAGAGCTCGGAATTGAATAGTAACTTGTTCTATTCCAACCACTACCGTTGTAGCATTCTATTCTATCAAAATCTGTGTTATAGATACATTGACCTTCAACTGGACTTAAGATCATATCTCTTTGGTTAGTATCAAATCTGGGATATATAATTCCATCAGGGTTGATCTCACTTTCTAATGTTTGTGAATAAACAAGAAACGGAATTAAAGCAAAAATATATGTTAAAAGTACTTTCATAATTTGGAGTTTTAGTTGGTTATCTAATGACTATCAAGGTAATAAGTCTTCGATAATAAATGAAATTTCATCTACAAAAACATATATAATACAAACGAAATCATTCGATTCATATTGAAAAGGAGCTATGTATGCATTATTTTGCATCATTTAGAATCCATTGTAATCAGATGTTTCATAGAACAATTCCAACTTTCATACGTTTAATTTACTGTTTTAGCGAATTTTCGCTAAATTTGGATTTTATAAATTAAATTTCTTCACACTTAAAAAAATACACTTCACTTATGCTCGGAAATGATGTATTAGCTCCAAGTGCTACCGATCAAAAAAAACTGACACCGAAGAGACACATTAAAAAAGTGGCGGTATTGGGTTCAGGTCTTATGGGATCTGGAATTGCTGCTCATTGTGCCAATATTGGATTGGAAGTTTTAATGCTTGACATTGTTCCTTTTGATTTAAAAGAGGAAGAAAAAAATAATAAAGCTGCTCGAAATCGAATGGCGGATAGCTCTTTGAAAACAGCAATTAAAGCTAAATTGAATCCATTTTACAATACTAAATTCGCTTCAAGAATTACAACGGGTAATTTTGATGATAATTTTGAAGAAATTGCTGACGCTGATTGGATTATCGAAGTCGTAGTAGAACGTTTGGATATCAAAAAGCAAGTCTTTGAAAAGGTAGATCAATATCGAAAAGCAGGTTCATTGGTGAGTTCCAATACATCGGGAATTCCAATTCATATGATGGCGGAAGGACGAAGTGATGATTTCAAAAAACATTTCTGCGGAACACACTTTTTCAATCCTGTTCGCTATATGCGTTTATTGGAGGTCATTCCTACAGAGGATACAGATCAAAGTGTTGTGGACTTTTTTATGCACTATGGTGACCTATATTTAGGAAAACAAACCGTTTTGTGTAAAGACACCCCTGCATTTATCGCCAATCGAGTTGGTGTGTATGCTATGGCTAAAATTCAGCAATTGACGGAGGAACTAGATCTTCGCATTGAAGAAGTAGACGCTTTGACGGGTTCTGCTATCGGTCGTCCAAAAACAGGGACATTCCGCTTGGGTGATTTAGTTGGGCACGATACTTCTGTGAAAGTTGCCAAAGGCTTACGGGATAATTGCCCCAATGATGAGCAAGTGAGTGCTTTTGTGATGCCAGGTTACACGAAGTTTTTGATTGATAATAATTTCTTAGGTAATAAATCAGGTCAAGGTTTTTATAAAAAAACAAATGAAAAAGATGCGAATGGTCGCAAAGTTGTTTTAGCGTTAAACTTAAAAACGCTAGAATACGAACCTTCTCAAAAACCAGATTTAGCGAGTCTAAAAGCAATTAAAGGGATGTCCTCTTTAAAAAAGAAGGTCAATTCGTTGTTTGAAGCAGAAGATAAAGGTGGCGAGTTAATCCGTAGATCATTCTTAGGTTTATTCGCTTATGTCTCTAACCGTATTCCAGAAATTTCTGATAATATTTATAGTATTGACGATGCTTTACGAGCAGGTTTTGCTTGGGATGTTGGCCCATTCCAATACTGGGATATGATCGGTTTAGAAAAAGGTATCGAAATGGCAGAAGCCCAAGGTGAAACCATTGGTCAGTGGGTGAAAGACATGGTTGCCGCAGGACATACTTCTTTCTACAAATCAGAAAATGGTGTTTCAAAATACTACGATATTGATTCTAAATCGTATAAAGCGTTACCTGGTGCATCTTCTTATATTATTTTAGATAATTATCGCCAACAAGCACCTGTAAATAAAACAAGTGAATCCATTTTACATGATATTGGAGATGGGGTTTTATGTTTAGAATTTACATCTAAAATGAACTCGATCGGTGAAGGTGTTTTAAAAGGCATAGAAGAAGCTATTCAAATTGCAGAGGAAGATGGATGGAAAGGATTGGTTATTGGAAATAATGCCAAAAATTTCTCTGTTGGTGCTAATTTAATGATGATTGGAATGTTTGCGTTCCAACAAGAGTGGGATCAATTGAATTTTGCTGTAAAAGCATTTCAAGATACCGTCATGCGTTGTCGATATTCTTCTGTTCCAGTAGTAGTTGCAACCCAAGGTTTTGTATTTGGTGGAGCTTGTGAAATTGCGATGCACTCAGACGCAGCAATGGTTTCAGCAGAATCCTACATTGGTTTAGTAGAAGTTGGAGTAGGTCTAATTCCAGGTGGTGCAGGAACAAAAGAATTTGCTTTACGAGCTTCTGACAAGTTTTTCAAGGGCGATGTTATGATTCCGACTTTAGCAGATAAAGTTATGACTATTGCACAAGCTAAAGTAGCGACAAGTGCTCACATGGGATACGAATTTGGTTATTTGAATAGTAAAGATGAGGTCGTTATGAATATGTCTCGTGCTATTGCTGACGCAAAAGATAAAGTCATTTCTTTAGCAACTAATTATATCCAACCATTGCGTCGGGATGACATTACCGTGTTAGGTCGAACAGGTTTAGCCGCAATTCATGTAGCAGCAAACGAACTACGATTAGGTAATTTTGCGAGTGATCACGATGTACTTATTGCACAAAAAATTGGATATGTCATGTGTGGTGGAGATTTGACGAGTAGCCAAAAGGTTTCGGAACAATACTTACTAGATATTGAGCGTGAAGCGTTCTTGAGTCTAGCAGGTACACCAAAAACACAAGCCAGAATTCAGCACATGTTGCAAAAAAATAAACCGTTGAGAAATTAGGAAACGTGTTCAAGTGTTAACGTGCTCATGTGTTCTTGTTCTATTACGATGTACACATTCGCACATTAACATACAAACAATTTAAAACGGTATAAATTAATCATAACGTGAACACGAGCGCACAAGTACACGTGAACACGTTTCAAAATAAAAAAAATGGATGCATATATAGTAAAAGCCTACCGTTCGGCAGTAGGAAAATCAAAAAGAGGTGGATTTAAGAACTTTCGTTCAGATGATCTCGCCGTTGAAGTAATCAAGTACATGATGGAGCAGACCCCAGAGGTTGATCCAAAATTAGTAGACGATGTTTTTGTAGGATGTGCTAACCCAGAAGGGGAGCAGGGATTCCAAATAGGACGTCAAATATCACTTCGTGCTTTGGGTAAACCCGTACCAGGTGTGACGGTCAACCGTTACTGTGCTTCTGGTTTAGAAACCATTTCGATGGCAGTTGCCAAGATCAAAGCAGGAATGGGACACATATACATTGCAGGTGGAACTGAGAGTATGAGTATGATTCCAATGACGGGATATAAACTCGCTCCAAGTTATGCCGTGGCGTCTTCTACACCTAATTATTTGTCAGGTATGGGGGCAACGGCTGAAGCGGTGGCAGAAAAATGGGACATCACAAGAGAACAAGCAGATGAGTTTGCTTACAATTCTCATATGAAAGCCATTAATGCGATCGACAAAGGATTATTTGAAGATGAAATTGTTCCTGTAACGGTTAAAGAGGTCTTTGTTAAAGACAACAAACGTCAAGAAAGCGAACATACCGTAGCTGTAGATGAGGGAATTCGTCGTTCTACCACAATCGAAGGATTGAGTAAATTACGCACAGTATTTAAGCAGGGTGGAGTCGTTAC
>JAHDFQ010000097.1:12167-19009 GCA_020628085.1 Saprospiraceae bacterium | reverse complement strand
GCAGGTTCTACCGTTACTTCAAAAGTTTCTGTCGTAGTACAACTTGTACAATCTGGATCAGCGTTTCGTGCAGTGACGGTGTATGTGACTGTTTGAGGTACTAGTGTATTATTAGTTAGTATCTCGCCTATTACATTACCAAAATCTGTTGGTGCACTGGTATCTGCATTAGGTGTAGCCATTGTATTAGCTTCAAAAGCAGTAGCAGTAGTTGTTTCACCATCTACATCAGGATTATCTGTTGCAACAATCGAAAACTCCGTAGCATCAAAACAACCGTTAGTTAAACTAGAAGATAAAATAGCATTCCAGTCGTCTGGTTGTCCTGAACAAGTCGTTAAATCGTAGTTGGCATCCGTATCTTCAAGTGTCAATACTGGTATTGCACAAACTTTATATTGAAAACGAGCATTGTCGTCGTTTACATCATCACAATCATCATTGGTTGCTCTTGCTTGATACAAACTAATATAGTTATCATCATTTTCGGTAATAATATTAGAAATACCGATATTACCTGTTCCAGAGGTAGCAGATAGGTCACCTGTGGCACCAATAGGATCAGTACCAACATCAGTTGTACCATCAGCACTACATAAGTTGCTAATAAGTTCCCATTCTACCTCAGCCACCATACCATCGCTGATAAATGTACAATTATCTGGGTCTGGAAATAAAGTAAACGTTACAGCAGATAGTTGATTTGAACCATCTGCGCATACTGCACCTAAATCTACCGGATTTTGATCAGCGGCTGCGATCATTGTTTCGTCTGGATCATCATTAATGGCTGTACCATTAATAAACGTAATATCTGGATCTTCTTGAATCTCAATATCAAGCGTTACACACACAAAACATGGGTCTGGGTTTGCTGGAAGTGGTGAACAACCTCCAGAAAATAAACCACCACCTTGTTCACAGTATTGAACACGAATGATCGTACCTGCTGTACAGTCAGAAACATCTAAATCTGCACTTGCTTGCGAGTCGTTAGAAAATGTACCACAAACACCTGCATTAGCAGTAAAAGCACCTGAATTACAATCTACTGTACCGATAACCGACCAGTTGGCAGTAGTTGGAGTATCGCCAGCCACACCAGTATTGGTAATCGTGATTGGGGTTGATAAGTCAGCTTCACACACTAAATCATCCCCCATAAGCACTGGTTGAGGATACCCCGTTGGTACAGGCGGGAAGCAAATAGCTCCGACCAAATCACCTGCATTGATATCAACAGGTGTAGAACAATCGCCATTAGCGTCGTTTTCTGCACTTACGTTGAAGTTATAGGTATCTGTAATGGCATAAGTAATAGCCACCGTTGCACCTACAGGAACTGCCGTTGCTGGTGAAGCTACTGCAGGATCACCATTCACCGAAATAGATACAGGCAATGTACTATTTGATGTAATTTCAAAAGTCTCCGATCCTGGAAACACCTGTTGTGCTGTTGGTTGAAAAGTTACGGTGTAGGTAACTACAGGCGCACAATTAGGGTCTGTACAACTGGTTCCACATGGATCCACCTGAAATAGTGGTGTCCCTATAGAGTTATTGGCTATAGAGATAGGACCTGAACATTGTGCTGAGGCCTGTAACTGCCACAAACAGCAACACCCCATCAAGATGAGGTACAAAAAATTTCGAGTAAAGTTTTGTTTCATGAGATTAATTAATTTACTAGTATAATTTAAAGATTTAGTATTGCCCCGTATAGGCACTTTTTCGATGTTGTTTTTGTTATTTTTTTTCTTCATGGTGTAGTAGCGTCAGATTTTGATATTTTCAAAAGGAATTAAATTATTAGTGTTTTTTAAGTTTTGGCAATAAACATCCAGTGTACCTGCTGTACATTTGACAGCAGATACATCTGATCTTGTTTAAAATACTTGTTAACTTTTTATAATAACCTGAGATTACTTCCTGTGTAGTTTACTAGTTATTCCTAAGTAAAAAAGTGTTTTATGATTCGTTGAGCAATTTTACAGCCTAAAGGCTGTGATACAACTATAAATAAACTTTTTACATAGTTTACCCTAATAAGTAATCACAGAAAATTCCTGTAATAAGGTATTATACGGTTTAGGAAATCGGTTATGGGAGAAATGTGTTTTTGGAGTTATCAAGTTACTTCTTACAGTATTACATCACACATTAATATTAGCACATTGAAGTTTTGACATGTATAATCACTAATTTCGGTGTGCTTGAATCGGTTTTTGGTAAGATTACTTGTGTGTGTTTTATTTCTTTTTCGTATGGTACAAATATAGATGGTTAGGTAAGCTAGGTGCAAAAAATCAAAACAGGAAAACGGGACATTATCTACCTAAAATGGGACATTTAGGTCTAAAAGTGGGACATTTTGACGTTTCTACCCTAAATTAGGTAGAAAAAAATAGATTTTTTTTGACTTTATGAGGTAAAATATTTGGAGGGATTTTCGTCAAATCGCTTGGTATATAACTGAGAAAAATAAGATGCTTCTTTGAAGCCAACACTTTGAGCAACGTCTTTAATTTTTAAAAATTTACGCTCCTCTAGATACAATTTAGCCTGCGTTAAACGCTTTTCTTTTATGTAATCTTTTGGAGTAACATTTAGAGTGTTTTTTAGTCTTCGATGTAATTGTCGTCTGCTAATTCGCATTAAATCTGCTAGATATTCTGTATTGAATTGGTTGTTGTTGAGGTTTTCTAAAATCAAATGATCAAGTTTGTTTAACCATTGAATGTTTTGCCAAGATAACTCTTGAGATTCATTATTTACAGCTGGCTCGGCTAAAGATAGCGTTGTAGGTAGTTGTGAAGTCGATACAGTATTAGGTTTAATCGGTTGCTCAATTTGCAACTCAGGATAGGTATCTGTTACTTTTGAATGATTTTTGATGGTAGGAATAGAGATAAGAAATGAGTTGGAATCTGTTAGAAAACTTTTTTTAATAAATATTCCACCCAATTCGTTTATAGACTGTTCTAAATTGTCTATTACAACCTTATTACGTGAGGAAAATAGATTAAAGAAATGTAATTTTGTGAAAAATGAATTTTTATTATTTATAGGTTGGTCTTCTTCTACTAAAATATAAATTTGATTTTCATTTTTTTGTGTGACTATTTGGATCGTTTTGTTATTTTTTTTGTAACAATGATAAATCATCGTATTTAGAATATCTATTAGTTTATTCTGGTCTATATTCAGTTGTGTATGCTCAGGAACTCTATTCTTTAGTATAATCTGTGGAGAGTGATCCGTTGAGAAATCACTATAAATTAATTGTAATCGATTAAGTACATTTTCAAAATAAAATATATTGGAATCATTTATATCTACAAAATCCGAGTGATAATCAGTATAAATAGCTGCCTTAATATTTTGTTGTTGGGTTAAAAAAGCTTCTTTTATCCTTTTATTTCTGTATATGATAAAAAAAAACACAGCACCTAAAATCATAAAAAATGGAACGATGAATTTTGCTGTGAGATAGAAAGGCTTAACGATTTTCACAGGTATCATCAATATATTTCCTATATCTATTCCCTGATCATCTACCGCTTTGATACGCACATTATGCTCTCCATACGGTAGTTGATAAATAGAAAGGTATTTATTTCTTAGTACAATCCAGTTGTCTTGAATATTATCAACCTTATATAAATACGTAGGCTTTTTATCACTTCTACCTAACAGGTTAAAATGTATTTTCAAATATTCTTTGATTGGATGAAATGTAATTAAAGCCTGAGCAGAAAGTAAATGTGTATTGTCTGTCACTTGGCTTCCCTTATAACGACAATGTTCTAATTTAGTAATAACTAGTGGAAGTTTTTCTTTTACATCCAAGTGAATGTTTTCAGCATAGGGCTGTGCAGATGATGTAGTGTCATCATTTGCATGCAGAGTTGTTTTAAATAGTAGTAGGTGTAATATAATACCTATTACTAATATACTAGTTCTTGATTTCATTTTATTTCGAGTATATACGAAATATGCGTTGTATTACATACAGCAATACAAAATTAAAGTTATTTCGAGGTTTAAGAGCAGGTTAATATTTGGAGTCCTATCCAATAGTCTGTTTTGAATAGATATTGATTACCAACTCTATTAATTAATTTTTGAGCCTTTATTTCATCCTCTCTGAAATATACTTATTTTAACTAATAATGTAGTTTATGAAGATACAGTTCTAAAAGTATTTGAACTACTTAGAATGATTTGACAACCTAGTTTTATATTAGAAAGTATATTAAACTCTTAACTTGTGAATATACATTTGGGTTTTATGTTAACAAAATTAGCTTCTTTTTGTTAAAATTACAATTAAATAGACCTTTTTCTTAAAACTTCTAACTCATGACAATAATAATTTGTAACCTAAAATAAATTACATTGAATAATAGACCTAACTCTTCTGTGCCCGATTAATCTCATCTGAAGCACTACCACGTCTTTTTTGACTGTCTTTCATATGTGGATTACCGAATTTATAACTAAACTGGAAATTGACAATTGGCCCGTCCCAACGGTCGTTGATTCGTAAATCCATGTTGAGGTAACGAATATCCGCTTCAAGGTAACGAGCAAATAAATTTTCAACTCCAAAACTAATCTTGGCTTTATCGTTTAATACCTTTTTACTGAATCCTACATCGACTCCGTACAACCAGCTTGAGTTGATGATACCTTCTTGTCCACCACTGTTATACCAACCTGAAATTTCAGATTCTATTTTGAATGGTAGGGTAAAGTTGGCTTGAATGAAAGTGGTTACATCCCATTTTGCCCGTTCAAAATTACCATCTAAATATACAGATTGATATAAACTATGATTGGCGATCACACCACCATAACCTGTTACTTTTGGGATAAAATCTAATGGAAAAAAGAGACTCGCATTGAAGTTCTTATAAGAGTCTAAATTGACGGTACTTAAACTGGTTTCACCCGTTTCATCATCTTGTTCAGTCATATCAATCATAGCATCATTCGTAATACGGTATTCAATATTGAAAAATGGCTGCTTTTCGTATGCTAAACTAAACTTTACACTATGTGTATATGCAGGTGTCAAGGCTTGATTTCCTCTTTCGGAAGTAAACGGATCTAAACTATATACAAATGAATTTAAACTAGAATAACGAGGGCGATTGATACGGTAACTGTAAGCTAAAGAAGCACCCAATACTTTGTTAATATCTCGTCCAATACTAGCACTTGGAAAGAATTTAGAAATATCTCGATTTAAAGTGGAATCACCCAATGCAGAATAAGAATTACCAATAGATTGACTGTTCTCATAACGCAAACCCAATGTTCCAGACCATTCATCTTTACCATAAGTTAATTTAGTATAAGCTGCGGCAATTGTTTCGTCAAATATAAATCTATTGCTATCAGTATCATTTTTTATCCATTCATTTTCTGTATTTTCATCTTCTACAATCAGGTCATTATCAAGTGTGGCATCACTGTATTTCCCACCTACTTGTAGTTTTAAAGCATTGGAAAACGGATAGGTATAATCTAGCTGGGTCGTATATATATTAGTCATACCAGGTTGGATAAATCGTAGCCCTGCAAAACTAAGTCCTTCACTCCCTTCGACCTCACTTAAAGTACTAAACCCATCGTTTTGAATAGTCACCCAATTAAAATCTAATTCTAATTTTTGACCAGCTGTATCAATTTCAAAGGTATAATAAGGGTTTACAGCATAAAACTGCCAACGATCATCTTGTACATTAGTGGTGAATAACGATCCATCTGTTTCATCTTCAGATTTAAAATCAATATTAGTTACGTTTTGGATCGTATTATCAGAACGACTATCATACAAACGACTTGAAAAGCCCACTCGATGTTGATCCGTAATATCCCAATCTAAAGATAGATTTCCTCGAATGCCTTCTGAATATTGTGGATTGACGCTAACTTGTTCATAAATATCGCCCGCTACGTTTCTTACGATAGTCATTCGATCATAATAAGGCGAATTGCGATAACCAAAGCCACCATGAATATTGACATTACCTTGATAATGACTTAATGAGACAGAAGAACGGTACTTCCAATCAGCGTAACCTCGCCCAACTCCAGCCGATACTTGCCCATTTGTACCAAACAAACTATTTTTCTTTAGAATAATATTTAAAATAGCTCCTGTTCCTTCTGCTGGAAACTCCGCCCCAGGCTGGTGAATGACTTCCACTTTTTTGATATTATCACCTGGCATATCTCGCAAAAGCGATTCCATATCCATATAATCGGTACTCTTTCCATTAATCAAAATCGTGACGGTACTTTGTCCGGCCATTCGTATTTTATCACCCGTCACTAATACACCAGGTACTTTTTTCATCACATCTAGTACGTTGTTGTTCATACCTGTGATATTATTTTCGACATTGACCACCATTCGATCTGATTTTTGCTCCAACAGCGGTAATTTTGCGGTTACTTCTACCGTCTCTAAATCGTTGGCAGATTCCAATAATTGAATAGAAAAAGCTTTTTGATGATCTCGTGGAAATACGACATCAGTTGTTATAACTTCATCATAACCAAGCATATTAGTTTTTAAAAAATATGCTCCATTTTTAATTTTTTTGATTTCAAATGTACCATCATCTTCAGTAGATGCCGCGCTGACCAAAGTACTATCAGCTTGATTGTACAAGGCAACCGTTGCATAAAAAACTCCGTTTTCTTTAGCGTCAATGACTGTTCCTGAAAATTGATGTTGTGCAAAAAGGGAAGTTCCACCTAGCAATAGGCAGATAATTGAATGTAAAAATTTGTTTTTCATTTGCTTTATTTTATTGTCCAACTTGTTA
>JAHDFQ010000097.1:0-12067 GCA_020628085.1 Saprospiraceae bacterium | reverse complement strand
TTAGTATAAGAATAGATGCTTTTTATTACACTCTGGTGTTCTGTACGTTCATTTAATTGTTAAAAAAGACAGGAATTGTTATTAAAGGTTGCTTAAATTCATAAATGTGATGTATTTTAATGTGTAAGTATCTGTTCTTGTATTTATAAATCACATAGATTATGAAAAAGTTAGCTTTTTATCTCTTCTTGTTTATTCTTTCCAGTGCTTGCCAATCTGATGAGCAGACTGTAATGCCTGAAGTCGCATTTGAGCAATACCAACTTATAGCAACGTTGCTGGATCCAGGTGATGGGTCAGGAGAATTTATGCCTGTGGAAAGCGACCGAGTTATCACATGGTATGAAGATGGAACATTTGATTGCAATGAAGACTTGTGTACAGGAGATGAAGTTTTCATTGAGGGGACATATTCTACCGAAGATGGAATTCTTTTATTTGACTGCGCAGCACCACTTCCAGATGATCTGTTCTATCGTTTCTTTTTTGATGATGATGAAAACTTAATAGTAGCTATTCCTTGTATTGAGCCTTGTTGGTCTAAATATCAGAAGTTGTAGTTCTAGTCAATTTCACCAAATAATTACGCAGTTTCCAACAATGCAATAATTGACCGTCGATCGCCTAGAGATTTGGCGAGGTCAATCAATGAAGTACCTGCTGACGTTTCAAATTCGTCCTCTGCCCGTTCACCTAATAATCCGTTGACCCAATCGGTTCGATTAGCAATGACAGCCCATTCGAGCGGTCGTTTACCATCGACGGGTTGATCTAGGTTAACTTTATGGCGACTTAAAACGGGCAATACACTGATTGGTGCTTTTTCTATGGCCTTGCGGATGGGAGAAACGCCTTCTAAACCACCAAAATTAGGATTTGCACCAGCTTCTAAGAGCAAATTAAAGGTTTGGGCGTTTTTGTATGCTAGAAATTGTGGACTCAATAACTGAGTTGGATCATTTAATACTGTGGCGGAATCTTTAATATGTTCTAGCATGGTTTTCACCAATTTGTATAATTCCATGCGAATGGCTTTTGTCAATGGTGAATATATTTCGTTAACCAAAAGTGTAGGATCTGCACCTTTTTTAAGAAAAAACTGAGCTAGTTTGACGTTTTCCAAATCAACTGCCATCATTAAAGGTGTTGTTTGAAAATGACTATCTATTTGGTTAAGATCATCTACTTTTTCGATAAAATATTTAACACCCTCGTTATCTTTTTGGACAATAGCTTGCAGTAAAGAACGCAAATCATTTCCTTTAAACGGTTTATATTTTTTTTGAATTTCCCGTTCTTGGTAACGCATTAAATGCTGTTCCTTTTCTAAATCAGCCTGTTCTTCTTCTTTCTTTTTGGCGATTTTTTGGGTCTTTACAGCAGCAGCTTTTTTCTTCAACCGTTTGTGTTTGGCTAATTCTTCAGCAGTGATTTTTTCTTTATTATAATTGGTCAGTAAATCTACGACCTCATCATAACCATTTTTTTGTGCCTCTTGCAATGGTGTTTTACCATCAATATTTGGAAAGTTTACATCCGCACCTGCTTCTAGCAACAAAATAATGATTTCACTATTTTCCCAATAAACCGCTTTAAAAAGTGGACTTTGTCCATCTTTGCCTAGAACATTAGGTGATGCTTTTTTGCGTAGTAATAGTCCTACAATTTCTTTATTATTATTTTCTACAGCAATGGGTAAAGCCATGCGTTCTATTCCATCAACATCATTGGGGTTGACCCAAGCGTTGAGTACAATGGCAACCGCAGCAGGATCGTTATTGACAACAGCCGTTACCAAATCAGAGGCTGCTAATTTAAATTTATCGGTAAACGAACTTTTGTTAATCTGTAAGATTTGATCTATTTCGTTGTAAAATGCAGGAATATCCATTTTCTATTTCTGATTGATTGGTATTATTTGAAGCCATTTGAATTTCAAAAATAGTAAGAAAAGTGCAATGATTGTTTTTTTCAAGAAGGAGAAATAATATTTTTAGCTTGCTTGCTTGACTATCTCAATTTCAGGTGTATATTCTGCAATCGTTTTATAGAGTGTTTGCGGTAAAAAAGGTTTGGTCAAAAAGTCATTTAACCCTGCCTCCATTGCTTCATCTCTAACGTCTAAAACAGCAGAGGCCGTCAGCGCAATAATAGGAAGTTTAGTATAAACCCCTCCCATCTTACGAATTGCTTTGGTGGCATCTATTCCATTCATGACGGGCATCTGTAAGTCCATCAAAATGATATGATAATCATACTTTTCTACGTAATCTAAAGCCATTTTTCCATTAAATGCAACATCCACTTGTAAGCCCCATTTATGGAGAAAGTTCATAGCTACTTTTTGATTGATGAGGTTATCTTCTACTAATAATAATCGAACTCCATGAAGTCCATGCGGATAATTTTTAATGCTAATTGGCTTCTTAAATTGTTGGTTGTTTATTCGAGTTTTGCCTTGAACCTGTCCAAATTCTAGTATAAACTCAAACGTAGAACCTTTCCCTACTTTACTTTCTACTTTGATGGTACTATTTTGAAGTCGTAATAGCTCTTTTGTAATAGCTAAACCTAAACCTGTGCCTTTACGTGCATCTTCATTTGCTGCTTGTGCAAATTCTTCAAAAATAGTATCTAATTTATCTGCAGCAATGCCAATGCCCGTATCTATGACTTTAAATTGGATACTACAAGAAGAAGTATTTCCAAATATCTTTTGAATGCTCAAGGTTACACCACCTGTTTCCGTAAATTTGATAGCGTTTCCAACTAAGTTATTTAACACCTGAGTTAATCGTAAACTATCACCTACAATTGAATCGGGTAAAGTTTCATCTAACTCAATATCTAGAAATAAACCTTTATCCTTAGCTGTATTTCCTAGTCCGTGTTGCAGCGTTTGAATAATTTGTTTTAAATTAAATGGTTTATTAATCAACTCTACTTTACCTGCTTCGATTTTAGAAAAATCTAAAATATCGTTAATCAAACCTAATAAATTTTCTGCCGAAAATTTCAATGTATTTAGGTGGTCTTTCTGATCATTGCGTGGGTTTTCTTCCAACATCAAGTGTGTTAAAGCAATAACTGCATTCATCGGAGTACGAATTTCATGACTCATTGAAGATAAAAATTGAGCCTTTGCTTTAGTAGCTTCTATCGCTTTTTCCTTAGCTTGGATAAGTTCTTGTTTAATTTCACGTTCTTCGGTAATATCTCTTGCAATACATAAAGAATTTAAAAACTCACCATGCTCATTATAAAATAGATTTGTCTTTCTGCCCACCCATTTTTTATCCCCATCTTTTGTGTAGATCGGAAATTCTTGATATGCTGTGGTTCGTTTTTCTTCAATTAGTTTTAAATGTAAATCTAAATGACCAACTCCCTTTTCTTCTTTGATTTTAGAACGAAAGTCCTGTTCCAAAATTTCTGCTTTAGAATATCCAGTCACTTTTGTTACTGCTGGATTTACAAATTCAAAATCTCCTTCTTCGTTCAATTGATAAATCATATCATCTACGCCTTCTATCAAGTGTTGATATTGTAATTTAGCAATTTCTAATTCATTGTTTAAATCTTTTTGATCTTCGAATAATTGGGTCATTTTTTTAGCTATATGTTCTCTACCTCTAATATATTCCGAAACAATGGCATAAATTACCCCAAAAACCATTGCAATTCTCGAAACAAAAAATAGATCTTTAAATCCATCATTTTCAAAATTACTAAATACTGCTATTAGACCTGAACTTCGGAACATGTCTATTTGATAATAATGTAAACCTGCAATAATCACCATATTCGCAATACTAACTGCAAAAATCCGTAGTGTCCATTTCAAATTGATGATAAAACCAGCAGAAATAGCAAAAAGAACGTAAAAGATTCCTACAGCCAATAAATTTGTAGTATCCAACGCAATATGGGCTAGCCAGATCACTGCTAATGAACTGCTAAAAGAAATTTTGGTAGCTAGTAAATAATCTCGTTTGTATTTTAGGTAGAAAGGAACACTCAAATTTATCATTACCACTGCGAGCATGAACATACCTAAAAGTGGTGTATTTTTCAAAAAGGCATAAGAGAACAATATCATCACAAAGCTGACCAACAGGTTAACTTTGAAGGATAATCGTATTTTAGCGCACACAAATATATCATCTGTCGCTTCTAAATAATCTTTGAGGAAGAAATCACTTATTTTTTTGTATATGTTCACATCATAAAAGTGCAATTTAATGGAAGCAAAAAAAATCTATAAACAACACTAATGTGACGGCAATATAAATTTTACACTAATTGACATTAAAAACAATATGTATACGTACTAAAAAAAAATTTCTTGTGCCAGCCTAAAAGTGTTTGCATGGGCATCTATAATGTGTGCAATACGGTGTGAATAGCCCCCGCCCATACTTACAGCAACTGGAATTTTGTGACGTTTACATGTCTGTAATACAAAACGATCTCGTTCTTTACAACCACCTAAAGTCATGGATAATCGTCCTAGTTTATCAGTTTCTAACACATCAACTCCTGACAAATAGAAGATAAAATCTGGTTGTACTTCATCTATTAATCTGGGTAGCGTTTGATATAAAGTGTATAAATATGTTTCGTCCTTAGTTTTATCTTCAAGACCAATATCTAAGTCTGATTGTTCTTTTCTATTGGGATAGTTTTTTGCACCGTGCATACTAAATGTAAATACACGGGGTTCATGTTGAAAAATTTGTGCTGTTCCATTACCTTGATGAACATCCAAGTCAACGACTAAAATTTGTTGAGCTAGTTTTTTTTTCAATAAGTAATTGCTGGCGATAGCAATATCGTTGAGCAAACAAAAACCCTCTCCTTTGTAGGTAAATGAATGGTGTGTCCCACCTGCGATATTCATGGCAATACCATGTTGTTGAGCAAATAAAGCGCAGTCTATTGTCCCTTGTGAGATGTGTGTACCCCGACGAATAAGTATTTCAGATAATGGAAATCCGATGGCTCGAATTTCTTTTTTACTCAAAGTTAGATGTTTGAGTTTATCCCAATATTCCGCTTCATGTGTCCATAGAATGACTTCTTCTGTTAAAGCTGCTGGATGAAAAAAATTGTCTTGGATAACGGTTCCTTCATATAACAATTGCTCGGGAAGAAGATCATATTTTTCCATTGGAAATCGATGTCCCTCTGGTAATTCGTATTTGTAGATTGGGGAAAAAGCAATTTTTAGCATGACCAAAAATACAAAAATCTATCCCATTTTGGTATGAGATAGATTTTTATTATTGTGCAAGATTGATATAGTTAAAGGAGGAAGAACAATCCTATTTTGTCACCATCAATTTTTCTGTATGCACCCCTTTTTGGCTTTCAAATCGAACAAAATATAGCCCAGCACTAACATCATCTAATGAAATATTCAATGTATTTATGCCCGTTGCTCCTACCAAGTGATTTATTTTTTGCCCTGCATTATTTTGAATAGTAATGTTCAGTTCATCCGTTTCTTGATAGTTGTATTTTAATTGAATATCGTTTACTGCTGGATTAGGAAAAATTTCTACCTGACTTAAAACTTGATCCAGACTTGGAACATTGGTTAAACCTTTATCTCCGACGATGATTCCACCTTCATCAATAACATTTTTCACAAATGCTATTTCCTTAATATAAATAGCTTTCGCTTGTTCATAAATGGCAACTTTCATCCAACCATTGTAAACAAAGCCACCCTCTAATATACCAAATCCAATATATTGATCGGTCAAATTTGACCAACCCTCAGCGTAACCTTGTGTGTCATCATAAATAGCTGTTGGATTTTCGTCAATATAATCAAACATATTGGAGTTTGTCATTTTAACAAGATTACCTTCTTCTAAAATAGCAACTTCTCTTGTTCCGATATTATTATATGCTGTTTCCGAAACAGATTGCATACAACCTGAAAAATTAACTGGATAAAAACCTAATTTACCTTCTTGGTTGTTGACATAAAAGTCAATCACTCCATTGTTATCTAAGTCGATAGCTTCAGCGGCATCCATTGTAATGAGCCAAGTTTCTTCGTAATTCGTATAATTGATTTGGGCATTTACAGCAAGAAATGCAAATAAAGAAAACGTAATAAGTAAAATTTTAGTCATGATCTAGTGTATTTTATGGTTATAAAAGATTATTATCTATAAAATCAAATATAGTATATGTACTATACACTAAAACACCATATTTGTTCAATAAGTCAGTTTTCAAAATAAAATTTCATACAAACACGATTAATCCATATTTTTTAAAATACCAAAACCTATCATTTACCGCATCAATGTAACGTCACCTTTATAAATTTCTGTCTGTCCGTTGGTTAATTCTATTTCTGCAAAATAGACAAACACAGCAGGATCTAAAATTTTATTTCTAAAGAAACCATCCCACCCATTTTGCTCATCGTCTAGTTGAAAATCTTGTGCCTGATAGACCAACGTTCCCCATCGATCAAATACTTGAAAGTCAAGGATAATTTGAACGGCTTCATCCCCATAAATTTTAAACACATCATTAACACTATCGGCATTTGGAGAAAAAGCATTTGGAATATATACGGAACTTCCTTGCTCAATAAAAATATTAATAGCATCTGTTTCGATACACCCATTTTCGTCTACTATAGTTACATTAATAGTAGTACTGGTCACTGGTACAAAACTTGGACTTTCGCCTTCTAATGTAGTATTTGACCAAATAATAGTATCAACAACAGCATTCGTAAACACGTCTAAATTAATGATCTGTCCTGCTTGGGTAATGATATTTTCTCCCAATTCTACTGTGATTGGATTAGCTGCTTCGACATCAAAAGATGCTGTCCATTGACAACCATCTATATCTTCTACCAAAATTGGATAAGTTCCAGGTGATAAGTTTGAAAAATTAGGGTTAGCGACTAAATTTTCTCCATTAATTCCATACATATAGGGAGCAGCACCACCGACCACTTCAGTGATAGCAATTGTTCCGTTGGCATCTCCAAAACAAGATTCATTCTCAACATCAACGATTCCTGTTTCAATTCCATCTTCATTTTGAAGAACTTCTGTCGTTGCCATTTCAGTACAACCATTGATGGTGTTGGTCACAACTAAGGTATATATTCCTGCCGCATCAGTTTCAGCATTTAGTATGTCATTTTGAGATACAATAGAAGTTCCTGACCATTCATAACTAAACATCATTCCTTCGGAAGAACCTGCTCCTAGCAGTTGAACCATCGTGACATCACAGCCCAATTCATCAGACGTATTGGCTACCGCATCAGGGGTTTCTATATCTTCTTCAACCGTCAAACTTTGAGTACTTTCACAGCCATTATTATTATTTTGAAGCATCAAAGTATATGTACCAGCTTGTGTAACTGTCGGATTCAAGCTATTCATATCTGATATAGTTGCGCCTACGGGTGGCGTCCAAATTATTTCAATATTCGTTCCACTATCTGAACTCAAAGCGTCTAAAATCACCTCTTCATTATTACAATTCAACATATCTGGCGTCGCAAAAACAATATTTGGTGTGAGCGTGTCCGCTGTTATTGTAATCGGCATTGAATCGGTACAACCATTTTCGTTGTTGGTTAAAACAAGCGTATAAATTCCACCTGCATCAACAGTTTGGGTAGGACTTGTTCCAAGTTCAACCTGATTTTCATTCAACCATTGATATACTAAATCAGTGCTTCCCAGAGAACCTGTTGCGTCTAACTCAACCGTACTTTGATTACAATCAATCATACCTGTAGAAACAATAGCAGCTTGCGGTTCTAAAGTATTGTCTATTACTTCTACTTCAGCGGTATCGGTACAGCCGTTTTCAATATCGGTTACAATTAAGGTATAAGGCATACCTGTGTCTACCTCAACTACTGAATCTTGGGAAATTTCATTGCCACTAAACGTCAACCATTGATAAGATAAGTCTCCTTGTCCCATCGAAGCTGTTCCGTTTAAAATGGTAGTATTTGTAGTACAGTTGATTTCAGTATTATCGCCTGCGTCAGCAGTTGGATCAATCGTATTTTCTGTTACTTCCAACAATAATGTATCTGCACATTGATTGGTTGTGTTTGTTCCAATTAACTGGTACATACCCGCCTCGGTTACAGAAGGCATAATATCATTCGTACCAACTGGGACATTATTTAAAAACCATTGATAGGTTACATCATTATTAATCGGGGAAGAAGCAGATGCGTCTAAGAATGTAACTGTGTTCACACATGTAATGGGTTCTGTTTCTGCCTCTAAAACAGGAAAATCAGTGTCTAAAGTAACCAATGCCGTTGTGGTATCTGTACATCCATTAGTTGGGCTCGTCACGATTAATGTATACGTTCCTTGTTGACTTACAAATGGTGTTGCTTCATCGGAAACGAACACTTCATTGAGTGTCCATTCAAAAGTGGAATTTGGAATAGGAGTGGTAGCCGAAAGTGTTGTTCCATTAGAAACACAGTCAATGACACCACCGTCTGCACTTACAGCAGGTTGTGCGAAATCATCAAATACAGTCGTTGTGGACATATTGGTGCAACCATTATCTAAGTCTGTGATGGTTAGTACATAATCTCCTGCAATATCAGCCTGAATAACAGGAGTGGTTGCCTCAAAATCGTTTGGTCCAGACCAACTATAAGACACATTATTCATAGAAACTCCTGTCAATTCAACATTGTCTGTATCGCAATCAATAATATTTTCGTCGCTGGTGACAGTAATATCAATATTGGGTAATGATCCATTTGAGGTAATTAGTTGAGTGGTTGAATTAGAGCAGTTTCCGTCAAAAACAAAAAGCGTGATATTACCTTCTTCTGTTGCTGTAAACGCATTATCCGTTGATAAAACATCTCCATTATCATTTTGCCATTCATAACTTGGCGATGCCACATTAGAATTTGCCATTAATACTATACTTTGATTCTCACAATCCAAAACAGTGGTTGTAGTATCAATTTGCACTTCTGGTTGAACCGAAGCGTCTTGAACTTCGATAGATTGAGCATTACTACAACCTAAATCTGTCGTTACTTGAACAGTGTATGAACCGAGTGTCGCATTATCGAAAACTGCATCATTAGAAACCACCATTTCCATATCATCTACCCATTCAAACGTAGCGTTACTCGCATCCGAACTAGCCGTTAACTCCACAGAAGTGGTATTACAGTCAAGGGTCGGAGTCATATTGTCAACAACAATACTTGGAATATCTGTTGCGCCTTGAACTTCTACTGATTCTGAATTAGTACAACCTGTTTGTATATCAGTCACTGTCAACGTATAGGTTCCTATTTCCGAAACGGATGGATTGGGATCATTACTAAAAAAATCACCATTTGGATCCGTCCATTCATAATCCACCATATTGATTGAATTTCCTTCTATTGAAAATTCCGTTCCACTACAATCTAAAGTTGCCCCTTCCGTTCCTATACTTGGTGGGTTTTGGTCGATTAAAACCTCTGACGTAGTTGTACTTGTACAACCATTTAAACCTGTGGCAACAACGGTGTATGTGCCTTCATTAAATACTGTTACTTCATCTGCATTGGCTACCGAATTATTCATCAAAAACCATTCGTAACTAGCCATTGCATCATCAGAACTCACATTTAAAACAACCGAATCAGGGTTACAGAAAATTGTTCCTGAACTCGCCGTTACATTTTGTGGTGCAGCATTATCTAAACTAACCGTAATGGATTCTGTCGTGGTACAATCATTATTTATAACCGTCAAAATATATGTTCCTTCTTGATCGGCATCTATACTTGCAGTTGAGAAGGTCGTATTATTGGGTGCCATCCATTCATAGCTTACGCCCATAGTCGATGAACTACCTATTAATTCTACATTTTCTGTATTACAGTCTAATGCTGTTCCTTCATCGCTTGTAATAAGTGCGTCAGGAGCATCGTCAGCAGGTGCGACAGTTGTACTTGCTGTACTGGTACAATTATTATTTAAGTTGGTCACTATCAAAGTATATTCTCCTGCGACATCAACCGTTTGATTAGCACCTACTAAAGTTTCTCCTCCATTGGGTGTTTCCCAATTAAAAATCACATTGGACATAGAAGAAGTTGCCATTAGTTCTGCTTCATTATTGGTACACGTTAAATCTCCACTTTCGATGGAGTCAATGCTCGGTGGATCATCGTTGGCAGTAACTTCTATCGTTTCCGAATTAACACAACCATTTTCGGCAGTTGCAGTAACGATATACGTTCCTTCCGTGGAGGCTTCAAAATTGCTTCCTGTTTGGGTCGTCATATCGGGTAGCGTCCATACAATATCTGTCGTATTGGAGTTGACCAAGAAGCTAGCATTATTGGTACAGTTCAACTCTCCTGTTGGAAGTACCTGTAAAGTTGGTTCATTTGTATCTTCTGTTATGGCAACAGATAAAGTGCTAGAACAGCCATTATCACCTGTAATCATTAGGCTATAATTTCCTTCTTCGGTTGCATTAATGAGTACTTCATTGGAAGTTATTGTATTTGGAAATGTCCATTCAATGGTACTATTAGGTGAAATATCGGTAACTTCAAAAGGTAAATTCGTATCCGTACAATTAATAACTGTTCCTAGTAAAGTGTCAATTTGTGCTGTAGGAACGTTGTCATCTGTTTCAACAACCGTTGTCGCATCATTCGTACATCCGTTGGAAGCTGTTACCGTAACGGAATATGTTCCTGAAATTAGAATATCATCAGGGCTTGCATTAGAACTAAAATAACTATCTGGGCCTGACCACGAATATTCAGTAATCATTTCGGGAGAAGTTGATTGGATTCCTACCGTATTTCCACTACAATCTAATGTATCTGCTTCTAATGCAATACTTGGTGGATCAATCAATTGGGTTACTTCGATAGATGCCGTATCCGTACAGCCATTGGAAGCACTAACGGTCAATGTATATATTCCTGGTTCATCCACTTCAGGCGTCGGGCCAATGATAGAGGATGTAGGTGTTTGCCAATTAAATCCAACATTAACCGAACTTGCCGTAGCGTCCAATGCTACCGAAGTTTGTGTACAAGTCAATACGTCAATATCTTCATCAATCACTGCAACAGGTGCAACCGTATCAATAGCAATAGAAACTTGGTCAGAATTAGTACAGCCATTCATGTCAGTTACAATCAGCGTATAACTTCCTGCTGCTGTTACATCCATTAGATTTTGTTCAGTAGAAACCGTTTCATTATTTAAAATCCATTCAAAATCGGTAAGATCTTCTTCTGGTGAGTTTCCAAATAAATTAGCTGTTGGGTTGGTACAATTCAGATCATTACTCAATAAAACACCAATCATTGGAGGCATCGTATCAGCATCCACAAACAAAGTCGTACTTGCCGTACAACCTGCTAGATCAGTTACAGTCAGCGTATATGTTCCTGTATCTGAAACCATGGGGTTTTCATCATCAAAAGTAGTCACCCCATCTGGTGCTGTCCAACTAAAACTGGTGGCGTCATCAGATATTCCATCTAGCATAATTGTTTCATCAGAACAAGTAATCATACCATTCACTTGAGCATCCACATCGGGTGCATCTGTACTGTTCTGCATCAACTCAACCATAGCTATACTTTGGCAAGTTGTCTCAGTATTGGTAACCGTAACGTTGTACGTACCTGCATCACTAACGGTGGGTTCGGCATCAGATGCATTGGTTGCATCAATTCCGACTCCTGACCATTCGTAGGTAAACATGGAGCCAGATGCTCCAGAGCTTAGCGTAGCTGTATTATCAGTACACCCTAAATCGTTACTTGTCGTTGGGGATAAATTGGGGCCATCTGTAACAGTTAGTGTAGTCGTTTGAGGAGACAAGCAACTACTATTATCTGGATTATTGGGTTCAAAAGTCAGTTCTATATCACCTGACAAACCCGTTGCATCAAATAGATTATCAGGAACAGTTGTTCCATTTAATGTCCAAACACCATCAGAAAAACTAGGGTCTTCAAGGGCAGTTAAGTCATAAGCCGTTTCGCTTTGACAGA
>JAHDFQ010000096.1:4135-19065 GCA_020628085.1 Saprospiraceae bacterium | reverse complement strand
TAAAACGTTCGATCAATCGAAACTTGACTATATGTGGAGTTTCGATTTTTTTGTTTTATTCTTCTACATATGGTGCTCACCCCATTGTTTCATACTCTTAATAATTGGTAATAATGATTGCCCCAAATCAGTGAGATTATATTCTACTCTTGGAGGGATTTCTGCATAAATTGTTCTGGATAATATTCCGTCAGCCTCCAGCTCTCTTAATTGCTTGGTCAACATTTGTTTACTAATACCTTCAATGCCTCGTTGCATTACTCCAAACCGATTAGAAACTCGATCAGGCGTACTAACATTTATCAAATGTAAAATGATAGGTTTCCACTTACCACCAATCTTACTCATTGTAAAAGTGACTGGACAAACATGGATTCCAACAGATTTCTTTTCTAACATCAATAATTTTTTAATTATAAGTAATTGATTATCAGTAATAGTCACTTTTTTGTGACTATACAATTTATTTATGACTACTTGTTTAAACAAGACAAATTTATAAAATTTGCAGTATTAAATCAAGTTTTAAAATTGAATCAATATGCTAAGTAATCAAGAAAAAGAAAATATGCAGTTAGTCTGGGATGGCATGGGAGCGATCCTTGAAACCAAAAATGAAAAAAGGGTTGAAGAAACATTTGCAGAAGATTTTATTCAACATAATCCATGGGCGAAAGATGGTATTGAACACATCAAAGAAATGCTTCAGTTTGACTTTGGATATAAACCTGTTCGATGGGTCGTTGATGGAGATATTATGGTGTATCATGGTTATTATACTGCCCCAAACCCTTTAGGAGAACATCCATTACATTGTGTAGATGCTTGGAGAATCGAAAATGGTAAAATTCAAGAACACTGGGATGCACTTGCCCCTTTACCAGAAGCACAACTCCAAAATGCTATTGCGGGAGGTGGCGATGGAGAAAAAGTAGTTTCTGATGAAACTAGAGCAGCTCATAAATTTACAGTAAGAAGGTTTTTAGATCAAGTATTAAATAGAGGGCGACTAGATTTAATTCCAACACTAGTTAGTTCCGATTATATCTATCATCATGAAACAGAAGGGGAGCTAAGTGGCTTGGACGTTTTGAAAGATCACATTCAAGAAAAAAATGGAGGAAGAATGCTCCATGACAATAAATTATTGCTTGGTTCTGGTGATCTAGTAATGGCACACTCTCATTACTTTGGTGATAACGAGCGGGTTGTTTTTGACTGGTTTAGACTCAATGACAATAGTCAAATTGTTGAACATTGGAGCACAGAACAACCGATCACTCCTTTAGAAGAAGTTGCTAACGAACATCCACATTTCTAATAATTATCTTGACGTACAATCCTTTTCCAAAACGAGGATTGTACGTTATTTAGTTTAGACAATATGAAAAAAATTAGTGCTTTATGTACATTACTTATCCTATGTTTTTCGCTATTCTGTCAAACTAAAGATACGACTAGAATAAGTGTTGATATAGGATTAACGGGTAATATTCAGACAGGTAATTTTGAACGCCTTCAGTTCATCAATCAAGTGAATGTTGTGCTTAATTCTAAAAACCAAAAATGGAACTTTACTTCTCGAAATTTATACCTCTATCAAACAGTATTTGGGAATAAATCACAAGATGATTATCTAGGTCGTCATTTTGTAGCTTATCAAATCAATTCTAAAACTGATGTGTTTGCTGCTTTTTTTATAGAACAATATTTTATAAAAAGAATTGACCTACATACTCAATTTGGTTTGGGTACACGATATACAATTCTCCAAAATAATCGTGCTTTTGTTCAATTGGGACTGATGGGGAGTTATTCCGATAAAAAATATGTAGGAGTTAATTTTACGGATTTCGATAATGATGGAAATTCCACAATTCAAGGCGTTTTTATTTCTCCTATTCTAAATTCAAAAATTTCCATCATTCCAAAACGTATATATTTTGATTTTCTAGGTTGGTTTCAACAAGACATCTCTGAAACCCAGAATTGGAGATTTAACTTGGAATCGAGTCTTCTTATACCACTTTATAAAGGTTTAAATATGAAATTCAGCTTTAATAATTTCTATGAGCATATAAATATAGAAGGAACAAAAGCCAACGATATTTTTCTTACCTATGGATTAAATTACAAATTTAGAAAATAAAAAAATGACCGTAGAAAAATACAGCAATCGCTCTATATGGATACACTGGTTATCTGCTATTTTAATGTTAGTAATGATACCAACAGGTTTGGCAATGTCTGAAACGGAAGCTACGAGCATTCGACTTTTATGGTATAAAATACATTTTATTACGGGAATTTTAGTTTTCATATTGGCGGTATTTCATGTGTATGTGTACTTCAAAGATGAACGACCAACAGCAGTAAATACAGGCAACGACCTTCAAAATAAATGTGTAGCCATTCTACACCGATTATTGACCATTTTTATTATTGTATTAACAATTACAGGAGTGGCATCTGTATGTACAACTCAAATATGGACAGCAATTATCAATAATGACTACAAATTACTAAGTGTATTATATGATTCTGTTTTTGTAACAATGCACCATATCCAAGGATTAATTTTTATAATCTTAATCATGCTACATATCGTTGGTATTTTTCTTCATCGAGCTAAAATTGACCCAACTATACTACAAAGAATGGGATTGAAACTTTAAAAATATGAAAGCGATCATAAGAACAAAAGCAGGAAAGGAGTTCTCGACTATGAAGGTTCAAGAAATAGAACCATCCTTTCCTGAAAAAGAACAAGTACAAATCAAAATGACATCTAGCCGTATCAATCCTGTTGATATGGATTTGATGAAAGGTTTTCCAACATTAAAATATAAAACGCCTCAAATAGGTGGTATAGATGGTGCTGGTGTGATAATTGGCTTGGGTGCTGGTGTGGACAACTATAATATCGGAGACGAGGTATTCTTCTATCGAAAATTTACAGATATTGGAACTTGGGCAGAAAAAATATGTATTTCTGTACACGATATTGCTTTAATTCCTGAGAATATAACCGTACAACAAGCAGGTGGAATAGCATTACCTCTATTGACAGCTTATGAAGGATTATTGTCTTTAAAACCAAAATCAGGCGAACGCATTTTAATTCATGGTGCTGGTGGTGGTGTCGGTTTTCAAGCGGTGCAGTTAGCAGATGCAATGGGCTTAAAGGTTATTGCAAATGCCAGTGAACGAGACATAGAGAAACTTAAAAAAGTAGGTGTTGCTCATATTATTAATTATAAAAAAGAAGATTTTTCAGTTGTTTTAAAAGACAATGTACCTGACTATATTTTTGATATAATCGGTAAAGATACCTTAATAAAATCCATAGAACTTTCTCCTAGGAAAGTTGTTTCCGTCGCCTTTCCCGATACAACTAAAATGAATAAAACAGGTGTTCAGTTGCCTTGGTATCTTAAGATAATGATGCAATTAATGAATAGAAAATTCATTAAATCAGCAAAAAAACACCAGGTTGAGTTGATAGGACAAGTAACAGGGGCAAATGGTGAAAACCTTAGAGCTGCTGCTCAATTAATCGAAAATAAATCATATTTTGTACCTAAAAGTAAAACCATTCGAGTATCTGAAATTGCAACGCAAGGACTTTATAAAAGCGATATAGGTAAAGTAATTTTATTTTAATTTTTATTTTCTCTTCAAAAAAATCACCGCTCCTAAAAAACAAACATAGTAGATATTTTGTCAAGTTCGTGTACTTAAACAGTAAACCTGTTTTTTCGTATATTTGTGGACAATCAATAGAATAATAATATCCAACTATGTTACCATTCAAAGACGCTATTTTAGAAGGAATCCCCAATGAACTACCTCCAAAACCTGAATATGACCTTAAAGTCAGTCATGCTCCAAAACGAGTTTTAGAAGGTGTATTAAGTGTAAAAGAAAAACAGCTCGCACTTCGCAACGCCCTTCGTTATTTTGATCCAAAACATCATGCGGTCTTAGCACCCGAATTTGCAGAGGAACTCGAAAAATATGGACGTATTTATATGTATCGTTTTCGTCCAACCTACCGTATGTATGCCCGTCCAATCGAAGAATACCCATACCAATCCGAACAAGCAGCTTCGATTATGTTGATGATTCAAAACAACTTGGATTATAAAGTTGCCAAACATCCACATGAGTTAATTACCTATGGTGGAAATGGGGCTGTCTTCCAAAATTGGATTCAGTATCGTTTGACTATGAAGTATTTAGCCGAAATGACCGATGAGCAAACGTTGGTTCTATATTCGGGTCATCCAATGGGTTTGTTTCCTTCACATAAAGGCGCGCCACGTGTTGTGGTAACCAACGGAATGATGATTCCGAATTATTCATCAAAAGACGACTGGAATAAATACAATGCTTTGGGCGTGACTTCTTATGGTCAAATGACGGCTGGCTCGTTTATGTACATTGGCCCACAAGGCATCGTTCATGGAACAACAATAACACTCCTCAATGCAGGTCGTCGAATGGGCATTGGTACGAACGATTTAAAAGGAAAAGTATTTTTAACTTCTGGATTGGGTGGTATGTCAGGCGCACAAGCCTTGGCTGCGATCATCACAGGCGCAGTTGGAATATTGGGTGAAATTGACCCCGATGCCGTACAACAACGCATCACGGATGGTTATATCAAAAAAGAAAATGTATACACTGATCTAAACGATCTAGTGATTCGAGTAGAAGAATGCCGCCGAAATGAAGAAGCAATTGCTTTGGTTTATCAAGGAAATATTGTGGATTTATGGGAGAAATTCGCTGCTGAAAATATCAAAATTGAACTCGGTTCAGATCAAACGTCTTTACACAATATTGATGATTTAGGTTACGCACCGCAGGGTTATACCTTTGAAGAAGCGAAGGAACTATTGGCTACGGATAAGCCGAAGTTTATGCGTGAAGTACAAGCGACTTTACGTCGTCATGTGGAAGCTGTAAACACGCTGACTGATCGAGGCATGTATTTTTGGGATTATGGAAATGCGTTCCTAAAAGAAGCAGGACGTGCGGATGCAGACGTTTGGAAAAATAAGGCAGAGGATACATATCGTTATCCATCCTATGTGGAAGACATCATGGGGCCGATGTGTTTTGATTACGGATTTGGCCCATTTCGCTGGGTCTGTTGTTCGGGAACAAAATCAGATTTAGATAAAACGGATGCGATTGCTGCACGGGTTTTAAAAGAAATTTTAGCGGAAGCACCAGAAGAAATTCATGGACAACTCAACGACAATATCCGTTGGATCGAATCTGCGGATGCGAATATTCCAATTGTAGGATCAAAATCTCGTATTTTATATGCTGATGCTGAGGGTCGTATGAAAATTGCGAAAGCCTTCAATGATGCCATTGCCGACGGAACATTAGACGGTTCAGTCGTTCTAGGACGAGATCATCACGATGTATCGGGTACAGATTCTCCTTATCGAGAAACTTCTAATATTTATGACGGATCACGTTTTACGGCCGATATGGCGGTTCAAAATGTGATTGGTGATGCGTTCCGTGGCGCAACTTGGGTGTCCTTACACAACGGTGGTGGCGTAGGTTGGGGCGAAGTGATGAACGGTGGTTTTGGAATGCTCATCGACGGTTCACCCGAAGCTGAAAAACGTCTCACTTCCATGCTACATTGGGATGTCAACAACGGTATCGCTCGTCGCTCTTGGGCGCGCAACAAAGAAGCCGTTTTTACCGCCAAAAGAGCCATGCAACAAAATCCTGATTTGGTCATTACGATTCCAAATTTAGCGGATGATGATGTGGTGGAGCAGGCGATTAGTGGGAGCTTGAAGAAGGTGTAAAGAAATACTAGATTAATTCCTAAACTTCTACACATACCAAATGTTGGACTAACATATCTTAACAAACGAAAAAAATACATGAAATATACAAAGCTGGGAAACAGTGATTTAGAAGTTTCTAAAATCTGTTTAGGAACGATGACTTTTGGTTTACAAAATGTGCAGAAAGATACCGATGAGCAAATAGCTTATTCGATGGATCAAGGAATCAATTTTTGGGATACCGCAGAGTTGTATGCTGTGCCCCCTTCCAAAAAGACCTATGGGAAAACCGAAGAAATGCTCGGCGATTGGTTGAGCCGCAATCCTGGTAAACGAGAAGAACTCATTATCATGTCTAAGATTGCTGGAAAAGGCTTGTCTTATATTCGTGGTGGGGATAAAATATTGGCAAAATACATCGAACAATCTGTTGATGATTCTTTGAAACGTTTACAAACGGATTATATGGATGTGTATCAATTGCATTGGCCCAATCGTCCCAATCCGCATTTCAATAGACATGCTTTTACAGCGGTTGATTTTGCAAAAGTAGATCGTGAACATGAGGAAGAAGAAATTTTAGCAGTTTTACAAGCACTCGATAAATGTGTTAAAGCAGGTAAAATTCGCTACTGTGGCTTATCCAATGAAACACCTTGGGGTATCGAAAAATATCTACAACTTGCCAAAGATCATAACCTGCCAAAAATGATTTCGGTACAAAATGAGTTCAGTCTCATTCAAACTAAAGATTGGCCGTATGTGACCGAGTCTTGCGTGTTGAATGACGTAGCTTATTTACCATGGTCGCCGCTTGGGAGCGGAGCATTATCTGGTAAATATGCAGGTGGCGCACGCCCTGAAGGTTCTCGCTGGACATATGAAGGACGACACGGAACATTCAGAGATCAACCTAGAGTTCATGAAGCCGTAGCTGCCTATAAAGCCATAGCCGATAAAAATAATATTACAGTGGCACAACTAAGTCTGGCTTGGTGTTATCAACTCGATTGGGTCACTTCTACGATTATCGGAGCCACTAAAATGACACAGCTAAAAGATAATATTGATGCGTTTGATGTTACGCTGAATGAAGATACTTTAAAGGAAATTTATGAAGTACGACGGCGATACGCTATTCCTTACGCTTAGGGTAGGAGATTGTTTCGCTCCGAGATATGAGAACACGTCACTACGTTTGCTATGAGAAATGAGACTCCAATTTAGACGCTCAAATCGAGTCGTTCTTGGAGTCTCATTTCTCATAGGTCTGATTTATCAGAACGTTCTCACATCTCGAAGCGAAGCGGTCTAGTATTCCACTACAATCTTCCCAAAATGCTGTCCCGTCTCCTGATAACGAAACGCATCCGCCAATTCTTCCAAGCTAAAAGACTTATCAATAACAGGTTTCCAGCCACTAATATGAATAGAATCCACTAACTTTTGTTGCATTGCTCGACTTCCAACTGCCAGTCCCGTCATTCGTAAGTGTTTGAAAAATAACTTAGGAAACGTGATTGAGCCTTTTCGACCATTACCGAGAATACCAATAGAAGCAATATGACCTCCAATTGCTGCAGCTTCAATGGATTGATTCATGGTGCTACCTCCACCAACATCTAAGACATGATCAACTCCGCCACGAGTCATTTTATGAATCGTTTTTCCCCAGCGTTCGTCTTCTTTATAATTCACAACAGATTCTACACCCATTTTTATAAGGCGCTCTGCTTTTTTGTTAGATGAAGTCGTCGCATATACCTTTGCACCAGCAGCTTTTGCAATTTGTAAGGCAAAGATAGACATTCCGCCTGTTCCTTCAATCAAAACCGTATCGCCTGCTTGCAATTTTCCTTCAACAATCAATGCTCGCCAAGCTGTGACGGCAGCGCAGGGTAGGGTAGCAGCTTCGGCATACGTATAGCCATCAGGGATTTTGGTAACGGCATCGGCAGAGACACAAGACTGTTCCACTGCAAAGCCATTCACCAGTTCACCAGAAAGCGCAGCCATTTTCTGAGCAGTTGGTTTTCCTTCATGCCAGCCTTGAAAAAACAAAGACATCACTTGATCTCCTTTTTCCCATTCCAATACATCTTTACCAACAGCAATCACTTCACCAGCACCGTCTGACATTGGAATTCGCCCATCAGCAACAGGAATACCGCCAATAGCCACCAAGTAATCGTGATAATTGAGTGAGGTAGCGTGCCATTGCACTAGGATTTCATTGGATTTTGGAGTAGGAGTTGGTAATTCAACTAAGGCGAGGTTATTTAGACCACCTCCATTTTTAATTTGGATAGATTTCATCATAAGGTAAATTTTTATGATAATAATTGATAGGTAACAAAAAAGGAGCTATGAACTGAATCATAACTCCTTGATTATTAGTTGTCGGGGTAGCAGGATTCGAACCTGCGACCCCCTGCTCCCAAAGCAGGTGCGCTAACCGGACTGCGCTACACCCCGAACTATATTTTTATACGGTATAATTACCATTTTGTTGCTAATGCGGTGGAGGCGGGATTCGAACCCGCGGTACAGTTACCCGTACGTCAGTTTAGCAAACTGGTGGTTTCAGCCACTCACCCACTCCACCAATAAGGTTCAAATTTCCTTTAAAAATGGTATTTGAAATGCCGTTCCTTTCAACAGCGGCACAAAGATAGAGAACTTTTTTTTATTAATCAAGAAGTATTTAGAAAAAGTATTATTTATTTCTATTATTGAAGATACTATATATTATGGTTGGTAGGTATTACAGAGCAAAATAAATTGATAATCAGCGTGTTGTTACAAAATTAATACATTATCAAATAATTATTTTTTTACTTTATCTTATTTCATTTCTGTTTATCGCACAAATACCAATCGATCCTTTTCCGATAATTCCTCATTGTAAGTATAATTATCCATATCAAATGCTTTCAATGCTCCTAAATCAGAAATTCGATTTTTGACAATGTACTGGCTCATCATACCTCTTGCCTTTTTTGCATTAAATGCAATAATTTTATATTTATCACCTCGCCATTCTTTAAAATCGATATGAACAAGTTTACCTTTTAAATTCTTTTGTTGAATGGAATTGAAATACTCTTTTGACGCCAAGTTGATAACTAAAGTATTGGGATTATCAATTTCTGCGTTTAAAGATGAAGTTAGCTTTGATTCCCAGAATTCATACAAGTTTTTCCCTGAATCTGTACTCAATTTGGTGCCCATTTCTAATCTGTATGGCTGCATTAAGTCCATTGGCTTTAAAATTCCATACAAACCAGAAAGAATACGAAGCGTTTTTTGGGCAAATTCTAGATCTTTTTCATCAAACAACTCCACATTTAGACCTGTATAGACATCACCTCTAAACATGAAAATAGCCTGTTTTGCATTATTTGTATTGAAAGGAAGAGAGAAATTTTGGTAGCGAACGACATTTAAATCAGCAATTTTATCACTAATTTTCATTAATTTTTTCAAATCATTGGCCGATTTCTCTTTTAAATTTGTCACTAATTGCTCCGTCTCATGGATAAATTGGGGCTGAGAAAAGAACGAATTTGTCGTTGGAGAATTATCTAATGTTTTTGCGGGAGACAATAAAACAAGCATAAATTTTGAATTATAGTTGTGATTCAGATATATAAAAACACATGGTAGAATAATTTGTTCTATCAAAAAAGTAAATATCTATAAAATTTCTTTTATTTATAATCTTTACGGTGTATGACAGTCTTATATAAGCATTAAGGATCAATATAAGCTAGTAGTATTCAATTCAATTTTTTGGACAAATGTCTAAAATGAGTTGAAATTTGAACGGTATTCAGCTGTGTATAAAGTCTTTACAAAAATTTAATAATAGACAAAATTATATGTCACAAAAGTTGAGTGTAAAATTTGGTGTTCGTCTTAGAAGTGTGTAAATTTGAATATCACAATTGAAAAGTAGTTTTTGTGTTTATTTGTTTGGGTTAGAGACCCTTGTTTATTTCAGCAAGGGTTTTCTTTTCTTTTCAAAAACATAAAAAATAACAATATAAAAAAGGTGTTTCATTCGTTTGAAACACCTTTTCTCGTTTACATAAATTATTTTTAACCAGTAGCTACTACAAATTTGTGTTCAACTTGAAACCAACACCATGTATATTCTCAATTTTAAGCGAAGTATCTAATTTTAAGTATTTTCGTAATCTTGAAATAAAAACATCCAAACTTCTTCCTAAAAAATAATCATCTTCACCCCAAATAGCTTCTAAAATAGTTGCTCTTTTGATCACCTGATTTTTATTTTTTACCAACATCAGCAATAAGTCGGCTTCGCGTTGTGTGAGTATTTTCTCAAAAGAATCCATTTGTAAATTTAGATTTTTGTAATCAAATTGATAACGTCCGATTCTATGAAGAACAATAGGGTTTGTAGTATTGGTGAGTTTTCTCCTTCTAAGGAAAATTTCAATTTTCAGAATCAATTCTTCAATGCTGAATGGCTTCGTCAAATAATCATCTCCACCTAATTTCAATCCATTTAATTTATCTTCTTTTAAGGACTTGGCAGTCAAAAAGATAATAGGTGTTTCTAGGTCTCTTTTGCGAATTTCGGTAGCAAGCGCAAATCCATCCATTTCTGGCAACATGACATCTAAAATACACAAATCAAAATCACCATCTTGATAAGCTTTCAAACCAGCTATTCCATCGGCACAATGTGTGATTTCATATCCTTGCAATTCAAGGTTATCTTGTGTGACAAAACTGAGCGTTACGTCATCTTCTACATACAATATTTTTGCTTTCATAGCAGTCGAAGTTGGATTTTCAAAAGAATATATAGTTGAATTTTTGATTGCGGGTGACATGTTTATACTGTTTTCATATTGATAGAAATAGTTGTTCCTTCTTCGGGCTGACTTTCAAGTCGCAATCGCCACATATGTGCCTCACAAATGTTTTTTATATAAAATAGACCTAATCCAAATCCCTTTACATTATGAAGGTTGCCTGTAGGAACTCTATAGAATTTGTCAAACACTTTTGATTGATTTTCTTTGCTAATTCCAATCCCTTTATCTATAATGCTTAAACGTATTTTATTATCTAAACTATTCGTAATTATCTTGATAATTGGTTGTTCTTTAGAGTACTTGATCGCATTATCTAAAAGGTTATATAATATATTGGTTAAGTGGAGTTTATCTGCTTGTATGATTGGATAGTCAGCTGCTAAATCCGTTTCTATTTTACCTCGTTTAGAATGAACTTCTAGTTCTACACTTTTCATAACCTCTTGCAATATTTCATGTAGATTTACCTCTTCTAATTTAAGTTGGAAACTATCTTTTTCGAGCTGTGCAATTTGTAAAACTTTTTCCACTTGTGTATTGAGTCGTTCATTTTGTTCTTTGACAATATGAGCATAACGATTCAACCGATGATCTTCTTGAATTTTAGGATGATTTAGAAAAACATTTGCAGAAATTTTAATGGTAGAAATAGGTGTTTTAAACTCATGTGTCATATTATTAATAAAGTCCTTTTGCATCTCCGAAAGCCGTTGTTGACTTAGAATAATATACATAGCAAAAATAAAAAAAGCGACGGTTAGGAAGAGTACAAAAGCAAGAAAAATGGAAGACTGCATTCGGCTAATCAAATATACCGATTGAGACGGAAAACGCACACCAAAATAATAAGTGAACTCATCGTATCTCGGTAAATCCCCAAGTGCAACTTCTTCAGTTAAATTATCGGAATATTGGCAAAAATCGCCGTAGACCATTTCGTTTGTTTCACAATCATGAATGGCATATTCAAAATCAATATTAAGCGATTGCTCTTGAAACGTTTTTAATAATTCATATTCTAAAACCCCAGCTTCAATAATGTCGCTATTAATGTTGACAACATAATAATTGGAGGAAATGCGCTTAATTAATTCTTTTGGTGGCAGAACACTTTCATTCAAACCTGCAATTTTACGGGCAGCTCTTTGTAGTGCAATATAAACAGATTGGTGAAACTCTTGCTCTTTTAGATTCCAAGTATTGAGTACCCAGTAGGACTGCATACCAACAATACCGAATATGATGATTGCTCCAAACAGAATAAACCAACGAATGACAGCTTTTGGCATTTAAGTGATTTTAACTTCAATTTATACGAAATTATGGAATGTATGTTGTTTTGGATCATCAATTAACAGCCTATTAACAAGCTGCTACTATTCAAATAATAAATTATTCCGTTGGTGATTCGTCGATAAAGTGATATTTTTACGCTCAATGAAGAATGCTAATTTAAATATATTAATATCAACATGTTATCAAAAAGGTAAATTATCTTTTTGTGTGATGTTGCTTCTATTTTTGATGCATGTTTCCGTTTGGTCGCAAAGTGGAAGTGTCAATCCGTTTGAAATACAAACAGAACAGACGACACCCAAATCTGAACTTGAGGATGAAAAGGTTGCTCCAAATTCAACAACTTCAAGTTCAAATATTCCTGAATCCACTACCAATCCATTTGAGCAGGTAGATAATCAAAACAAAGAGGCGACCGAAACTCCTGAAGCGGCTGTTATGAATACTAATAGTGGGAATCCGTTTGATATTTCTCCTAATTTTAAAGCTAAAAATAGTAAAACTTCGCAATCAAAAACTGTTTCTAAAAAGCCAAAACCCAATTTGGAGAATAAGAAGGCAAAAGCAGATGTAGACAGTCAAAACAAAGAGCAGGTAACTTCTCAAAATTCAGGATTTATATTTATATTGGTGGTCATTATAACTGTATTGTTTGCAGTACTATTGACACTCTTTAGAGGTTACTTTGCAAAGGTCTATCAAGCTTTTATCAACGATAGTCAATTGCGTTCTGCTTATCGTGAAATGGGCTCAACTATCATTTTACCTTATATTGTTTTGTACGGAATGTTTGTTATTAATGCAAGCGTTTTATTGTATATCATTATGTCTAAAAATGGTTTTTATTTTGGGGATAATTGGCAATCTTGGTTTTATATTTTAGTAGGGTTACTGGTTGTTTTTTTAGGAAAACATTTGATGTTGAGCTTTTTTGGTAGTACTTTTCCAGTTTCTAAGGAAGTTAAATTATATAATTTTACAATAGTTGTTTTTAATATCATACTCGGTGCTATATTTATACCAATAACATTGCTTTATGCCTATGGGCCTGATAACCTGTTAGTTGTGTTGGGTTATTTGACGACTTCAATTATCCTTTTATTATATGTTTATCGAAGTATAAGGGTTTTATTAATTGGAGGAAAATATATAAGTTCTCATAAATTTCATTTTTTTATGTACCTTTGCACCGCGGAAATAGCCCCGTTATTATTGTTAATTAAATTCATATCTAAAAATGTATATTAATTATACGACTTTAGATTGACATAGAAATACAGCTAAAACTTGTGTTTAGTAGTTAGTATTTTTTAAGAAAAATATTATTGAATGTCAGCAAACGGTAAAGCAGTGGCAGAAAATTATAAAAGAGTTAAAACGATTTTAGTTTCTCAACCTAAGCCCGAGCGTTCTCCATACTATGAGTTGGAAAAGAAGTATGATTTACAAATAGATTGGCGCCCATTCATACACGTAGAAGCAGTTACTTCTAAAGAGTTCAGGAAGACTAGAATTCGTCCTGACGATTTTTCAGCAGTCATTTTAACGAGTAAAAACTCTATTGATCATTTTTTCCGAATGTGTGAAGAAATGCGTATCACAATGTCTCAGGATACGAAGTATTTTTGTATGTCTGAGGCTGTTTCAAACTACCTTCAAAAGTTTATCGTTTATCGAAAACGTAAAGTTTTTACAGGTAAGCGATCTATCGAGGATTTAAAGCCGTTTTTACTCAAACATAAAGCAAAGGAAAATTTCTTATTGCCGTGTTCTAATTTGGGTAGTAAGGGGGTTTCGTCCTTCCTAGATGCAAGTGAATTTAACTGGCAAGATGCGATGATGTATCGCACAGTCAGTAGCGATTTATCTGATTTGAGTAATGTGACGTATGATGTTTTGGTCTTTTTTAGTCCGTTGGGTATTACATCGTTATACGAGAACTTTCCAGAGTTTAAACAAAACGATACTCGAATGGCTATTTATGGAAATTCAACCAGTAAAGCTGTTACGGATCGTGGTTTAACAATTAATATTAAAGCACCTGCACCACAAACGCCATCTATGACCATGGCTTTGGAGAAATATTTAAAGGAATCGAATAGTTAATTTCTGTTCGTATAAAAATAAAACAAAGTCCTAGTAAACAGCAGTTTGCTAGGACTTTGTTTTTTGTATTCATTGGAAAGTCAAAACAATACTTGAATTTATTTGGTTCTATTGGTATCATTGATTTAAAATATACCTATGAAACCTTTTGTAGAACATATCCAACGTCAATTAAATCTACCACTTCCTGGTGTGGAGGCGCAGTATAAAATGGCTCATGCCGTCCGTAAAAACCCTCGTCCTTTTCCTGAAAATGCTCGAAAAGCAGGGGTGATGGCTTTATTTTATGAAAAAGAAGGTGAACCACACATTGTTCTAATCAAACGTGTTGTTACGAATGCCAACGATAAGCACAGCGGGCAAATCAGTTTTCCTGGTGGAAAATATGAAGAGCAGGATATCAATATGTCTCAAACTGCTTTACGTGAAACAGAGGAAGAAATAGGGGTTTTAGCTAATAAAATACAATTACTAGGCGCGTTAACAACTTTATATATTCCTGTCAGTAATTTTCTAGTTTATCCTTTTGTGGGTTATTTATCAGAGACGCCTCAGTTCAATTTGCAACTAACAGAGGTTGACAGTATTATCGAAATTCCATTTTCTAGTTTTCACGATATTTCTATTCGTAAACAAACGGATCTTAAAATTTCTTCTCAAATCACGTTGAATAAAGTTCCATATTTCAGTATCGACAACCATGTTATCTGGGGCGCAACCGCTATGATTTTGAGTGAGTTGATTGATGTAGTAGAAGCGGTTAGTCAGGAAGTTGGATAGTAAGTTTCTCCATCTTTTACATCATATTTGATCTTTTGATATCGGAACTCTAGTTCTAAGTCGTGTTTGAGGGTTT
>JAHDFQ010000096.1:0-4035 GCA_020628085.1 Saprospiraceae bacterium | reverse complement strand
ACTCATCTCACCCAAGTCACATTCATAAATTACCTCATCATAAAAAAGATTTTTCATAAAATAGAATTACACAGCACACGAACATGTGAGTACATGAACACGTTTACACATGCGCACGTTCCCTACCACTTCCGTCTCCCTAACGCAGTCACCGTCATTAAAATAAAAACAGCAATAAACGAAAGGAAATATACTACATCTCTCGTATCTACTACACCACGACTGATAGAAGTATAGTGATAATCAATTCCGATCATTTGTACAATATCATCCACTTTACCAACAAAAATAGGCAGGTTGCTGATAAAGAAAAATCCATAGTAAAAAATAAAACATAGGAAAGTTGCCAAAATAAAGGCTACGATTTGGTTGTCTGTGATACTAGACGCAAAAATACCAATCGCTGCAAACGCACCACCCAAAAATACCAATCCAAAATAAGATCCGATGATGGCACCAGAATCTAAATTTCCAACAGGCGCACCCAGTTGATGTACCGTGTAATAATAGAGTAGAGTAGGTAGCAACGCAAATATAAGCAATACAACGCAAGCCAAATATTTACCTAGTACAATAGATAAATCCGACAATGGGCGAGTGGTCAACAACTCAATTGTTCCACTTTGATTTTCCTCTGCAAACGACCGCATCGTAATCGCTGGAATCAAAAACATAAAAATCAACGGAGCAAGGTTAAACAGTTGACCCAGCGAGGCGTAGTTGTAATTCAATAAACTATAATCGGGAAAGACAAACATCATCAAACCCAATATCATCAAAAATACACCGATAACAATATAGCCAATCAGCGAACTAAAAAATGTATTAATCTCTTTATAAAAAATGCTAACCATGAGGATCGTGTTCAAGTGCGTACGTGTTCAGGTGCGCACGTTTGTTGTTTGTGTTCAAGTACTCACGTGTTCACGTGCTCATGCCTGCATGCCGCAGGCAGGTTTTATCCCTCTTTGCAACATGAACACGTGCGCACATTATTTATTCCGCTTCGCCCAAGTATCTTTCAGCGTTACGGTTCTATTAAAAATCAAATGTTCTGGCGTACTATTGATGTCGGGGCAAAAATAACCCAGTCGCATGAACTGAAACGATTCGCCCGGTTTTGCTGTTGCCAGACTTGGTTCAAGATAGGCCTTTTTGATGACCTTCAATGAATCGTGATTATAAAATTCTAAATAGTCTTTATCCTCGTGACCCGTTGGATTAGGATCGGTAAATAAACGATCATATAAATGTATTTCCGCTTCAATCGCATGTTCGATATTCACCCAATGTAACGTTCCTTTAGCTTTAATTCCTGAATTATCAGAACCACTTTTGCTGTCAGGATAATAGGTGCAGTGTACCTCGGTTACTTCACCATTTTCATCTTCTACAAAATCTTCACAATGCAAGATATAAGCACCTTTAAAGCGAACATTTTTACCTGGGGCTAGACGGAAATATTTTTTGTTTTGCGGTTCTTTTTTGAAATCTTCTCGCTCAATATATATTTCTCGACTAAAAGGAACGGTTCGAGTTCCTGCACTTTCATCTTCGGGATTATTGACCACTGGCAGATGCTCTACTTGTCCCTCTGGATAATTAGTAATAACTAATTTTAACGGATTTAGAACCGCCATCACACGAGTTGCAGTCGCATTTAATTCTTGGCGAACAAATTGTTCTAATTTACTGATTTCTATGAGATTATCTCGTTTAGTTAAACCAGTAGAATCACAAAAAGAAACAATGGCTTTAGGCGGATAACCTCTTCGGCGTAAACCTGACAACGTAGGCATTCGTGGATCATCCCAACCTGTTACTAATCCTTCATTAACTAAGTTAAGTAATTTACGTTTACTCGTAATCATGTATTCCACATTCATTCGAGCAAACTCAATTTGACGACTTGGAAAAATGCCTAATTGCTCAATAAACCAGTTGTATAATGGACGGTGGTGACGAAATTCTAAAGAGCACAACGAATGTGTAATCTCTTCAATACTATCACTTTGACCATGTGCAAAATCATACATCGGATAAATACACCAAGTATCGCCCGTTCTGTGATGATCTTCGTGTTTGATACGGTAAATGACAGGATCACGCATGTGCATATTCGGCGAGGTCATATCTATTTTGGCACGTAACACTTTCGCTCCATCAGGAAACGCACCATTTTTCATGCGTTCAAACAAATCTAAGTTTTCTTCAATAGAACGATTGCGGTATGGACTTTCTGTACCTGGTTTAGTCGGAATTCCTTTTTGCTCTGAGATTTCAGCTGGGGTAGAGTCATCAACAAATGCCTTACCTTGTTTAATTAGATCTATTGCGAATTGATACAATTGTGGAAAATAATCACTCGTAAATTTTGGTGTTTCGTCCCACTCAAAGCCCAACCATTTAATATCTCGTTGGATACTTTCTACGTATTCAGTCTCTTCTGTCGTCGGATTCGTATCATCAAAACGAAGATTCGCCTTACCATTATAACGATTAGCAATTCCAAAATTCACACAAATCGCTTTTGCGTGACCAATGTGTAAATATCCGTTTGGTTCAGGAGGAAAACGAGTATGAATCCGTCCACCATGTTTACCATTTTCTAAGTCTTCTTCAATGAATTCTTCGATGAAATTCAATTTTTCGTTTCTACTATCGCTCATGATCTGATTATCAATTTTCTTTTTTCGTAAGAGAATACAAAGTTAACAATTGAACGTAAAGATACCAGTTTCCGTTCCTTAAAAAGAGACAGTGTTGTAATTCTTCAGATCAGATCATTATTTTTTATTAAAATGTTAAATAAATATTAAAAAAAAGATGACATTTAAGAAAAAGAACGTCTATATAACATATATTAAGAATCAAAACCAAATTACCTCAACTTTAAGTGTGCTTTCGATAAACCACTTTAAATTATTCAAATACATATTATGAGTAAGCATTTACTTGGATTTCCTAATAAAAAAGAACGAAATGATTTTTTGATTGCATTGGTCGTTATCGTTTTTTTCGGATGGATTATGACCCGAACAATGGGTTGCAACGATAAAAAAGATAATCTTCAACCGAGTTTGGAAACACCTATTTTGATTGATGACAATACAAAAGCTGATGTTGATACAGATGGAGATGGTGTTATGGACGTAAATGATCGCTGTCCAAATGTTGCAGGTGTGTTAGAAAACAATGGATGCCCAGTTGCTATTGTGGAACGTACAGAAACAAATGTAGTTGAGAAGAAAGTACCCAACGAAATTGCTGAAACGGTGTTAAAAGATGATGCTGCGACAGTTGGTACGGCTGGTACGATAGTACTCGATACCAAAGAAGCTAAAGATAAATTAGTGGATCAACTGGAAACAGCGAAGCCTTTAGAAAAAAAATCTGACATCAATAGTCCAACAAGAGATAGTGATGGAGACGGTATACCAGATGTTAATGATAAATGTCCTAATTTGACAGGTATTGAAGCTAATAACGGTTGTCCTTCGGACAAAGACGGTGATGGCGTGTACGATAATATTGATAAATGTCCAACCGTGGCAGGTGTAAAAGCCAATAAAGGTTGTCCAGCGGATTCAGATGGTGATGGTGTGTATGATAAAGACGATAAATGCCCCAATAAAAAAGGTGTGGCTACCAACAATGGTTGTCCAAAAGTAATTGTAGAAAAAGCGGAACAAGAGGTACTAGAAAAAGCTATTCAAGCAGTGGAATTTGACACAGGAAAAGATCGTCTAAAACGTGCCTCCACTAAAGTATTAGATCAAATTGTTCCGATCTTAAAAAAATATCCAAAGTATAACTTAGCTATTATCGGGCACACGGATAATCGTGGAAAAGCCGATCAAAACATGCGATTGTCTCGAAACAGAGCAAGAGCCTGTATGAATTACTTAATCAGTAAAGGTATTGCTGCTAACCGATTGATAGCAAGAGGTAAAGGTGATACACAACCAATCGCTAGCAACGATACCGTAGAAGGTCGAAGTAAAAATAGACGAGTCGAGTTTAATTTGCAGGATT
>JAHDFQ010000095.1 GCA_020628085.1 Saprospiraceae bacterium | reverse complement strand
GTTTATTGAAACTACTGTAAAGATAATCAGACTTATTTAAAGAAAAGAATACATAACCCAAGTTGCCGATCATGGAAAGAAAAGAAGCCCGCCTGACCGTCGGGCAGGGATATTTTTGAGAAAGAGTAATTTTATGTTAATAAAATTGCTAAATGAATCAAAAATGGACGCTTTTTCTTTCTCAAGAACATGATTCGCAACTTGATTTAAATACATCATATCAGAATAATATCTACATATCAGTATTTGCTTAAATCTATCTTAGGGTTAGTGATCTTTTTGGGATTCGCCACAACGGCGTGGTCACAACAAGATTCTGTAGTGGCAGTAGATACTTTTCCTCTAAATGATACCCTTTCGTTAGTTGCTAATGATACGCTTTCCATTGCTGCATTGGATTCACTTGGTAGAGATTCTATTCTTCAAGATACTATGATTTCTGGGAGTTTGCCTATTACATATTCCCAAGATGCGTTAAGTGATCCTGTTGATTATGCAGCAAAGGATTCTATTGTGTATGATTTGGTTAATAAAAAAATCTTTTTGTATGGAGCAGCTTCGGTGAAATACACCACGCTTTCAATGGAAGCAGACTATATTATTCTCGATTGGGAGAAAAATGAAATAACCGCAGAATATAGACAAGATAGTACAGGGCAGAAGATTGGTTTACCTGCTTTTCAAGATGGCGATCAAGCATTTACTTCCAATAAAATGCGATATAATTTTAAAACCAAAAAAGGAATTATTTATGATGCGACTTCTAAATACAACGATTTATATATTTTAGGAAAACGAGCTAAATTTATTAGTGGTCATCCAGATTCTTTAGAACAGAAGGATTATATCTATAGTGAAAATGCCATTTTTACCACTTGTGACCATCCAGAACCACATTTCGGAATTCGTAGTAGAAAACAAAAACTCGTTCCGAACGATGTCGTTGTGGTTGGGCCATCCAACCTAGAAATTATGGGTATTCCAACGCCTTTGTGGTTGCCGTTTGGGTTTTTTCCAGTAACTCAAAAAAAACGAGCAGGTATTTTATTTCCCAATTATGAATATTCTCCTGAATGGGGTTTTGGCTTATTGGATTTGGGTTATTATACCCCAATCAATGATTATTTAGATTTGAAAGTGTTGGCAGATTTATATTATAAAGGAACATTTAATATAGATGTCGTTTCGCAATATAACAAGCGATATAAATACAATGGATCTATCTCTTTGGGTTATTTAAATCAGCAGGAAGAACAACCAGATGCTAGTATTTTGCGGCGTACAGCCCTTAGTTTACGCTGGTCGCATAGTCAATCTGCACAAGCACATCCATATCAGAGTTTAAGTGGAAGTGTTAATATTCAGACGAGTGGTTATCAGGGATTGGCACGAAATGATGCAGAGAGTCAATTGACGAATACCCTAAATTCAAATGTAAATTACAAACGTTCTTTTGCCACTTTACCCATGTCGTTTACAGCGAGCATGTCGCACTCTCAAAACACGAGAACTAATTTAATGACGATCAATTTACCAACTACAGATTTAGCAACACAAACGCTCTTTCCATTCAAACGCAAAAAACGAATCGGGAAAGAAAAATGGTATGAACAAATCACTTTCCGATATAAAAACCAGTTCCGTAATCAAATTACGGCGACGGACACCACTTTGTTTACACAAGAAACTTTGGATAATGCAAGGTATGGAATGCGTCATGAAGCTAGTTCTGGAACGTCATTTAAAGCTTTGAAATATATTAATGTTTCTCCTAATGTGAGTTACAATGAAGTTTGGTATTTGAAAACACTGGATCGTCGATTCGTAAAAGATACGATCATTGACGAAACCACTTTGGATACCCTATCACTAGGAAGCATCGAAGATTTTCAGAACAATGGCTTTAGACGCTATCGCCAATTGAATGCAGGTATTTCTTTAAATACACAAATATTTGGACAATGGACAAGTAAAAAAGGTTGGTTGCGAGGTGTCCGACATATTATGAAACCAACTGTTTCTATGAATTACTCACCGAGTAATCAAAATGAGAATTTAGGTTATTTTGATACGGTTCAATACGAAGACATTGATGGAAATATTATAGAAGAGGAGTATAGTATTTTTCAAGATGGAATTTATGGCGCGCCGTCTGATCGAGGTTTACAAACCAGTATCAGTTATAGCATTACCAATAATATCGAAGCAAAATATTATTCTAAGAAGGATTCTACAGAAAATAAATTCAGTTTAGTTGATAACTTTACCGTTAGTGGTAGCTATAATGCAGCAGCCGATTCCTTGAAGTTTAGTAAAATCAGTATGCGGGGGACCACCCGATTGTTTAAAGGTATTACGACACTTAATATTAATGCAACCTACGACCCTTATAATATTGATGAAACAGGTAAAAGAAGGGAATCTTTTTATTGGAATACCAATAGAAGAATTGCTCGTTTTGAAGGGGCAGAGTTACGTCTAAATTCGACGATTGCCATTAAAAAAGTTCGAGAATTGATTCGAGACGGTTTTGGAAGTAATTCAAATGAACGAGAAAGTTCAGACCAAAAAAAGGAAGAACAAGAGGACGATTTGTTGAGTTTGTTTGAACGGTTTGGTATTCGTCATGTATTTAACTTGAGACTAGAACCCGTTGAAAAAGGAGATAGTTTGTTTGTCCGAACGCACACCATTAGCACTAGCGGAAATATTGATTTAACCGATAAATGGTCGATCAGAATTGGAAATATTGGGTATGATTTTGTGAATAAACGTATTTCTTATCCTGATTTTGGAGTGGTTCGTTCCTTACATTGCTGGCAAATGGGGCTGTCTACACAACCCACTCAAGGAACATATCAGTTCTATATTCGAGTTAGTGAAGGTTCATCTTTGAGTTTCCTGAATGTTCCATGGACAAAAAACATTGCTGATCGAGAGCGCCGTTTCTTAGAATAAGTTGTTTACTTTTGCTTAATCGAATTAATCATTTCAATGGAAGTAAATCTAAAAAAATGGCTTTAATCTTACCTGTAGAGGAAATATTACCAACGTTTGGAGAAAATTGTTATTTGGCTGAAAACGCAACCATCGTTGGAGATGTGGTAATGGGCAGTGACTGTAGTGTTTGGTTTCAAGCTGTTATTCGGGGCGATGTCAATAAAATCCGAATGGGCAATAAAGTCAATATTCAAGATGGCGCAGTGGTGCATTGTACCTATGAACAAACGGAAACAGTACTTGGAAACAATGTATCAGTCGGACATCGAGCGATCATTCATGGTTGCACGATTCATGATAATGTGTTGGTTGGAATGGGAGCAATAGTCATGGATAATGCTGTGGTAGAATCAAATGTGTTGATCGGAGCAGGTGCGGTTGTCTTGGAAAATAGCCGTTTGGAATCAGGTTATATTTATGCTGGTGTGCCTGCCAAAAAAGTTAAGAAATTGAGCGAAGAAAACTTCAATCACTACATCAATCGAATTGCCAATAATTATGTGTTTTATGCTGATTGGTTTAGAGGAAAATAAAAATACCCCAAGCAAAATGAATTGCTCAGGGCATTGAATGTTATAAAAAGTGACGCTTTAAAAATTATTTATTTATCTGTATCATTGTTGGTAAACAAACCTTCTTCTGAACGCAGTTAACGGTAATTAAATAATCTTCTATCTCACCCGAAGTAGCTAAGCCATAAGGTGTCATATTATCCATATTACTCATACGGACTCTAAAACCAAGTGGAATACTTTGCGCAGCATCTAGTGGTATAGTAAACGTAATATCAGTTGGGAAACCAGCGGTATCATCAAAATCAGCTATCATTTCACCTGCATCATCAAAATCACCATCGCCATTCCAATCAATCCATGCCTCTACGTAGGCTGTACTACCTGTACCGTTAAGAGCAGAGAATGGAAGCACAATTGTATTGCCTGGAGCAAAATCTAATGAGGTTAAAAAACTCAATCCATCCTCGTCATCGCCCTCTGCATCCATATCATCACCATCCGCTAGGGTAGAAGGTTGTGCATCTGTATAAAAATCATCATCAACGGTATTACCCATGTAGAAATCATCTCGGATAACATGTGCTGGGCCATTGTTTTGTAGTTCAGTTTCATAATCGTTCGTAAATGTACCTGCACCATTATCTGGCAAATCACCGTAGTCAAACTCTGCAAAAATGTGTGTTAAATAATCCTCAACTTCACCACTCAGAATTAATCCGTATGGGGTCATGTTGTCATCATTACTAATTCGGACACGCACCCCTAAATCAACATTAAAAGCAGCTAAATCTTCTGGAACATCAATTGTCCAACTCGTAGGGATCATTCCACCTGCATCATTGGTATCAATAATTGTTTCTTGTGGATCATCAAAATCACCATCACCGTTCCAATCTACCCACATTTCAATATGAGCAGTATTTCCAGTTGTATTATGATAGGTTAAACCAAATTCTAAATCATCACCATATTGAAGTGTATCCAATGCAAAGACAATTCCGTCTTCATCATCCGCTCCAGTACCATTATTATCATCGCCATCTGCTTGTCCAGCAGGCTGACCATCCAATTCATCATCAACTAAAGCACCTAAGTAAATTTCATCAAAAATAATATAGTGAGATGGGCCATTATTAGCATTGTTCGTTTCATAGTTACCCTGAGAAGTTCCTCCTGCGGTATCTTGTAAATCACCAAAATCAATTACGGGTACTACTTCAATTAAATAATCTTCTACCTCACCTGCATCTACCTCGCCATAAGGTGTCATATTATCATCATGGCTCAAACGGATTCGGAATCCTAAATCTTGATTTTGTGCAGCATCTATTGGTACAGTTACTGTAAAGTTAGCAGGGAATCCAGCAGTGTCGTCTGTATCCACAACCATTTCACCAGGATCATCAAAGTCACCGTCACCATTCCAGTCAATCCATGCTTCGAGGTAAGCTGTTTCTCCTGTACCATTGAACGCCGTAAATGGTAATTCAAAAGTATTGCCTGGCCAAAATTCGGCAGGGAGAATGATTCCATCCTCATCATCACCTTCAGCGTCAGTATCATCACCCTCTGCATCTGTGGAAGATTGTGCACCTGTTGGATAATCATCATCTACTATAGCTCCAATGTATAAGTCATCAATAATCAAGTGCGACGCACCGTTATTAGCTAAATCAGTTTCATAATTACCTGCACTTGTTCCCGTACTGGTGTCGGGTAAATCACCATAATCAAACTCACCTAAAATATGAATAATATAGTCCTCCACTTCTCCAGCATCTTCAAATCCATAAGGTGTCATGTTGTTATCATTACTAATTCTAAAACGTACACCTACATTAGAGTTTAGAGCTAAAAATATATCTGCTGGCATTGGAATACTCCAAGAAGTAGGAATCATACCACTAGCATCACTGGTATCAACTATCATATCAAACGGATCATTGAAATCACCGTCACCATTCCAATCAATCCATGCTTCAATATGTGCAAAACCTCCAGAGTTATTCGTGTAGGATAATTCAAATTCAAGCACTCCTCCAATGATGATCGTATCCAATGCAAAGGTAACACCGTCTTCATCATCACCATTCAGATCATCACCGTCCGCAAAAGTCGATGATTGCCCATCCAATTCAGCATCTACAGTATTTCCTAAAAATAAATCAGGGTTCGTATAGTGAGATGGTCCAGTATTGGCACTCAATGTCTCGTAATCGTCCGTAGCTGTACCTGCGGCAATATCAGGTAAATCACCCAAGTCAACTTGTGGTACAAAACCAGCATCCCAAGTCAAATCATCACCTGTTACAGGTGTGAAAGAGAATACGTCTGTATAGCCTGTTGTAGGATCAGCATCACTATCGTTAGTATCCGAACCACCTTGATTTTGTAAAGTTGGATTATATACGGCAGGGGAGTTAGCTGTACTAATATCAAAACCAATATAATAATCTCCAATAGGAACATTGGTAAACAAATATAGACCAGTTGCATCTGTATAGACAGTATCTAAACCTGTACCATCAGAAGCATACAAAACGACTTGAACACCTTCAATCGGCACGTCGCCAGCATCTTGTAAACCATCATTATCCCAATCTTCCCAAACATAATTTCCGACATTAGCAGGTGGAACTAGACCAAAATCATAGGTCATATCTTCATTTCCAGCAGCAGGTGTCGTCACAGCAATATACGGGAAACCATCTATGGCAGGATCGACTCCATTAGCAATACTCGCATCATTATCAGAAGCGTCAGCACCCGTATCGGTTGTTGTTAAAGTATAGTTGTTATATAATTGTTGACTAGTTGTATTGAATTGTCCTGATCCTTGACCTAAAACGACGTAGTAATCGGTTAGGGCATATAACACAGAATCTGGTCCTACAGAAGCCGAGGACTGCATCACTGCATCGTCAAAACGATAATATCCATTTACATCTGTTTGTACAACTGCTAGTAAAACACCTGCGCTATTATATAAACTTACATCTACGGCAGCGAAAGGTGGTTCGTCAGCTGGTAAACCTTGTTGACCATCTAAATTTGAATCCAACCACACATAATCTCCGATAGCTACAGGTAAGTAAAAACCAGCGTCAATAGTAGAATCACGTTGACCAGGGTTGAGTGTAAATACAGGGGTATTGGTATTTTCTTCAACATTATTATCTTCATCATCATCTGTCGAACCTGTAAATGTTGGAATATATGGATCAGGAATATCAAAATCTACAAAATAATCTCCTCCAATAATACAATCGAACTCGTAATATCCATTAGCATCTGTTTGGGTTGTTCCTACCAAAATATCATCAGCTGTGTCAGGTAAACCATCTGGTCCAGGGTTGTATAAATTGACATCTATAAAGTCAAAAACAGGTTCTCCCGGGTCTTGAATACCATCAATATCCGTGTCTTCCCAAACATAGTCTCCAATATAACCACCAAGTACACCAATATCAATACTTAGATTTTCTTCACTGTTCCCTACGTAAACAGGTACTGTGAAGCCAGTCGCTGGATCCCAATCATTATCGAGTTCATCATCTGTACCAGCATTTAAAACCGTTGGTGCCCAGCCAGGCTGCAAACCAACGACGTATTGTCCAGCAGGGATTGGTCCAAAGTAGTACATTCCATTAGCATCTGTTATGGTAGCTGCTACTGGTGTACTCGTATCGTTTGCTAGATATAGATAAACAGGAATATCAGCCATAACAGGTTCGGTTGGATCTTGAATACCATCTTGATTCAAATCTTTCCAAACATAATTACCCAGACCTGTTGGATCAACACAAGGGACAACGGTAACATTGGCAGTAAATGTGGTTGGACAACCGTATTCGTCAGTGTAACTCAAAACGAAAGTCGCATCTGTTGTTAATCCAAAAACTTCGGTTATTGGGCTATTAGGATTACTTAAGAAACCACTTGGCGTCCAAGAAAAATCCGTTCCTACAGCGTCTGTACCTAAGGTAAATGACCCAGTATTACAGGCATCTATATTCGTCTCTTGTGATAAGTCAGGGAACAATCTAATCGTTACCGTATCATAACTAAAACAATCTCCAATTTGTGTTCTTAATTGATAATCAATATTAACGGGATTTGGCGTTGGGTTAGAACCATTAAAAATAGTAGTGGTAGTAGTAGGATCAGATATGGCACTAATACTAGCTGCTCCGATCGCCGACCATTGGTATGTAAAACCAGTAATAGGTTCTGGACCAATTTCTAAGTCTGTATTTGAACAAGTTGTTAGGAAACGAGGGAAGTCCATCTCCAGTTCAGGCTTCATTCTGAAACTAATATTATCCTGACAACTACAAGTTACACTAGAATTGATACGAGCAATAATATTACAAGCACCTGCTGCTTCAATAGGCGTTTGACCTTCAAAATAGGTTACTCCGCCAACAGGAATAGATACATTAACCATATCTGTACCAATGAGTACATCCGCTGCACTTACATCACCATCATTATCTACATCTTGCCAAAACTCTAATACTGTCGTAATATCAGAATCTAGATCTGCATCGCCTGTATTTTCCATAATCATTTGATAGTCAAGTACTCCTGTTGTATTTGGTGGATTGACTGTCATACTTCCATCGAAGCTGTTAATCAAAAGATTAGGTTTTTCTACTATGACAATGGAATTATCTTGTCCACCTACAAAACGCCCATCAGGACATATACCACCATCTGCACAAGCAATTTCTTTTACTGTGAAAATAGCAATCGGAATATCATGTGGCCCACAAGAAACATCTAATTCTGTAACGGTTAAACCTAAAGAAAATTCAATTTTATCACCAACTCCTAATCCATCGTTAGCAGGGAAAAGCAGTAATTGATTACCATCTTCCATCTTGACAATTGGAGGGCCAGCTGCTGAATTGGATCCTGCTACATAATCACTAAATCCGAAACCGTAAGGTAAAATAACCGCAATACTATCTTGTGAGGTTAACGTTCCCTTTGTAATGTCTATTTCTACATCAATCATAGAAGAATCATCTCCACAACCTTCTAGTATAATATCAGATGCTGTAACATCTGCAGTTAGAATATCATCTCTGTCAGATAATCCTACGAAGGCACTTTGATCTTGTCTTACGGAAGTATAACTACCACAAGCATTGAGAGCCACCGCTTCAAAACTCAGTTGAGAACCCATGAAGAAACTACATCCTGCTTTAGTCATAAATCGGATTCTAAAGAAGTTTCTACTTAAATCTGTTACACCTACTAATCCATCTTCTGCTAGTGCAGGAGACTGGTCGGTTAGATTAATTTCAAAATGATTACCATATGGATTATCAGGGTCATCAATGGTCATGTAATCAGAAGGATCACCTGTAGAAGGATAAGCAATTTCAAATGTACCTGGTTGATATTCTAATCCTCCTGGTAGATCAAACATGAATACTAAGTTATTAATATGAGCCAAACGAGAACTAGATAGAAGTAGTTCTACTGGTACTTCGGTACATAACTCATCAAATGTTAAAGGTTCGGTTGGGCTCAAAAGAACCATCTCCATTTCTCCGTCAATAGTAGAGAAGTTAATAACGCTACTTTCAAAGCAGGAAGCTTCTTGGAAAGACGCTGGATAACCAGGACAATCCCAGCCTGTGTATACAATTAGACTATCAGGTGAACAGTTGTTAGTAGTAAAACAAAAATCGAAAGTTCTAGTTTGACCATTATTTGTATTCCCAATGTAAATCATTCCTCCATTTTGAGGTGTATATACTGTTCCGTTGTCTTCTACTACCTCAGTAACAACGGTACTTCCATTGACACTTTCAACAAATAGCCACATAAAGTCCGCATTACCATTGGTGACACGAATATCCATTTCTGCACAATAAAATTCTTGATCTAAAATAACATTGGCGGGTGTTACGGAAAGGTCAATAACAGATGCACCTGTATAGTTATTGCTAGTTGTAATTTCTATTTGTTCTTGCGACTGACAAAAGAAAGAGGCATTTAGATCTTCGTCTACCTTACCTGTGTAATTGAATGTAGTAGCAGGGGTTTCACAGGTAGGTAAGAATCTAGGGCGTGCGGTGTAATACGCTCCATTATCAAGACAAGGAAAATCACCCAATTGGTCAATCACGTATTGTTGATAATCAAAAATGTAGTATGTTCCGTCAAACACCATGTAAGGGGAGTTAATTGGATCATCTAGTTGTGGAACGGTGGTATTTCCTTGTTCGTTATCTATATTATTATTTGTTCTCCCAATAGATATCTGATCGATCATAATTAATGACATTCCTTCTACTTCCTCAAAGTAGAAATGTGTTGGACGTTCAGGTGTTTCACGATATTCTGACGGGAAGAAATCAAAGTCCGTACTTCGGGATGATCCAAAGTTTCCATCTATTCGCATAGCTGGAGCGAAATTACTACAACCACCTACACTCTGCTGCACCAAACGTTGCTCACGTTGGTAGTTTACTTGGTAGATATTGCCAGGTTCATTATTACAACTAAAACCAGAACCATCCCCATAAGGGGCATTTTTTCCAATCAATTCTCCTAAAAATCTATATTCTCTTATTTGAATACCTTCATTGACTAATTTCTCTTGTACTTGAAAGTCTATATCAATGTTTAATAAGTCACCGTCGTCATAAATAAAGCTATTAGGCAGACTACTACATCCGAATGCCTGTAAGCTAGCAACACTAAAATCTGTGACAAAAATAAAATTGTCATTTGGGTCAAAAAATTGTTGTGTTAGTGTACAGGTATATGTTCCTCCATCAGCGTCATCTATTGTTATAGTACCACCAATAGGTATGTATGCAATTGAGGGCATATAAATTTTAGCAAATAAATTGGCAAAATCTATATTTCCTTCTATATTACCTTCAATATGCGCTCGAACTGTATCTCCCGCTATTATTCGATCTGTTCGGATTTCATCCAAATCAATACTACCTGTATCATCAGGACACTGATCTTGATTATTATCTGGCATACCATAAGTTACCCGATTAAAAGACAAAGAGTCAATAGATGCACCATCACAAGGACCACATGCAGGACAAACAACTTCTGTTGGATATGACTCTGTACAATAAATAGGTTCTTTGGGGCAATCTGAACAGCAGGCAGATTTATCGATAAAAAGGGTTTGTGAAATAGTAGCTGGCCCACCAGTACAAGCATCTGGTAGCTCAGTACAATCGCCTTTATATAACAAATTAAAAAAGACATCTTCATTAATAGTATTTGAACCAGAATAAGGTCCGTTACCTGGTTGACCACTATTAGTCATTGCAAATGGATTATCGGAAGCAGTAAAGCGGATAATAACTTGATCTGTACCGCCTTGCGTATCCACGTATGTTACATTTTTGTTTGGCCATGTCGTTCCAGGGGAATCACCACTTAAAAAATCACTATCACAGTAATCTAGACCGTTGCCTAAGTCTATTACAAACTCATAAACAGCATCTGGACAATCCCATAAATAGTCGTTTTCAAATCTGGTGAAGTTTAACTTATGTGTCGCTTCTGTACCATCAAAAGACCTTAAATTACCTTCTGTGAAGCCATCTGTATTGACATCATAGCTAGATGTACTACTATCACCCCCACCGTATTCCTCATCACAAGGATCGGTTGCTCTTACATCTCCTAAACCAAAACTATTAGCCGATATGGTACATCCACCAGCATTACAACCACAAGTTCCGATAGCATTGAAGGCTATTATCACGGACTCGCCAGGTTCTAATTCAAAACCACTAGCATTACTATCCATATTGTAGTAAAGTCTATTTGGTTGTCCCGAACAACCTTGTGGGTCTGCTGTTGACGAAGCGGTCATACTTCCAGATCCACCAGTATAATTATAGGTAACAGAACCAGCGTCTATATATTGAGAAGAATTGGCAAATAAACTAAAAGTCAAATTAGTAGCTATGGCTTGTCCATTATTTGTTAGAGTTACAGACCAAGGTTGCGGCCCGTCTGTAAAACACGAAGTTACAGAAGATTGATCCCACGACGACGAAATAGATGGAATTAATAACCCAAAACGAACGCCATTGACCCCTCGTTGTCCCGAACCATCAGTACAAGCAGGAACATCACAAAGTATATCTCTAACCATATCAGGTGCGCCTACCGCACAATCTGTAAATAACCAAGTTTCACAAACTTGTATGGTTTCGTTAAATTGCAATGTATTAGGATTATTGGTTGGGTCAACAGGTGGGTAACCTGCTGGGGGTGGTGCAGCTGTTGCAAATTCGTTTGCGTCTAGGACATATGTTGTTCCACCTGAACTTGCTGGAACAACAGTGCCTCCCACAACTACCGATTGTAAAGTAGCGAGCGGATGTGGTTGAATATCATAAATCATGGATTCTACAGGACTATTTACAGCACCATTTGCTACTGTAAAACAAACTTCTACTTGTGAACCATTGGTGACACTAACAGTTGCGTTACCATTGTTTTGAATAGATATTTGAGGTTGGGCAAAAACCGATGTAGAAGAAAGCAAAAGCAATACAGCTATTACTTTTAAAATACGTAAAGGTTGGAACAACAACGGGGAACGGTCAAAAGTTATACTTTTAGACATATTACACTTTTTGTAATATTTAAACTCTAATGCACAAACAAGTTGTTCCCACAGTATTAGCAAAAACAATGCAGGCAAATGAAGGGAAGTTTTGGTATAGATGTAAATAACGACTTGTTATGAATTATATCTAAATATTAATTTATTAGAAATAACTATAGATTTAACAATCGTGATGAAAGGTACTTTAATATAATATTTCATCTCTATTATCAATTACATGCCAAAAGTGTACTTTTCAAGAAATAAGAATGTATATATTATCGAATATTTGTGACAACTGTTTAGTACATATTTATGTATTTGGTTTCGTGAACCACAAAGGAGATAAATCTGTAGGCGTACCATTGTAGTTGACCAATATTTCTTCTCCAATCTCGATGTTTTTGTAACAATAGAAAGACAATGTATGTCCTTCATAATCAGGGATATATTCAACATTTGGGTCGTAAGAATGATTGTAAAGAGAACCATAGCCCATGATGATACCTACTTGTTGTTCATCTTCTCCCCATAAAAAGTAATAGTCATGGAGCTTAGTTTTATGAATCAGTTTCATATCTTTTTTAGGTAAGACAATGACAGGGCATATTTCTATTAAAGTACCGATCTCTATAAACTCGGCTGCGAATACACCTTTGCCGTGTAAATCGCTATCGGCTATAAATAAACTTGGATGACGTTGTGCCATAATTAAAATGAAAATTTTTGAACAGAACAAATGTACAGAAATCAACCTCAATCTGAAAATGGGAATATAAAATTCAAACAAAAAGAGTATTTATTAACAGGACATATTTCTTGTTTATTAATTTCTTATTTACATTTGTACTACAATTCTCTTTTGGGGTGCCTACTTCTGTATTTTCGGAACGGCTGAGATTATACCCATTGAACCTGATGCGGGTAATGCCGACGCAGGAAAACCGGGACGGAACAATATTCGACAGGTACAAACCCCTTGTAGGCTGTCATTGTTTCTTATTTTAATTATTTATATCATTATGAAGAATTTTTTATTCTTATTGGCTGCACTATGTTGTAGCATTACTGCTTTTGCGCAAACAGCGCTCACTGGAACAATCTCCGACAATAATGGCGAGCCTATGCCAGGGGCTAACGTACAATTGATCGGAACAGATTTTGCCAACATCACCGATGCAGATGGCTTTTTTATGTTTAGAAATGTAGAGAAAGGGGCGTATGAATTACTAGTAAGTTACGTCGGTTTCTCTGATTATTCGGAAGTTATTTCCATTGATGGAATGACAGATGTGGAAGTTACTTTAGAACCAGCTGTGTACACAACAAACGCAGTTATCGTTCGTGGAAATCGGGTAGCAGAAGATGCCCCTTTCGCCCATACGAACTTAGACAAAGAAGAAATAGAACGCAACAACTTTGGTCAAGATGTTCCTTATCTTTTACGCTGGACTCCTTCGGTTGTCGTCACTTCTGATGCTGGGACAGGAATAGGTTACACAGGCATTCGGGTACGAGGTAGTGATCCTACACGAGTCAATGTAACACTAAACGGAATTCCATTAAACGACTCTGAATCACAAGGAACATTTTGGGTTAACTTACCAGATTTTGCAAGTACCACTGAGTCTGTTCAAATTCAGCGAGGTGTTGGAACATCTACCAATGGGGCGGGTGCTTTTGGAGCAAGTGTTCACTTAGAAACAAACGCACTGAAAGAAAAAGCTTATGCTGCTGTCAATAATACCATTGGTTCGTTTAATTCTCGAAAGCATACGGTATTGTTTGGAACGGGATTGATTGATGATAAATGGGCAATTGATGGACGATTATCAGAAATTCATTCAGATGGTTACATTGATCGAGCGACCGCAGACTTGCGTTCATATTATCTTTCGGGTGGTTATTATGGTGAAAAAACCATCATTAAAGCAAATGTTTTTTCTGGAAAAGAACGTACCTATCAATCATGGTATGGAACGCCAGAATCACGCATTAATAACGATGAAGAAGGTATGCGCACCCATGCTGCCAACGAAGGTTATACAGAGGCACAATTAGCAAATTTGTTAAATTCTGGACGTACTTATAATTTCTATTTGTACCAAAATGAGGTAGATGACTACCAACAAAGTCATTATCAACTACACTGGTCGCAACTTCTTTCGGATCAATGGAACTTAAATGTTTCAGCTCATTATACTAAAGGACAAGGCTTTTTTGAGCAATTTAAAGAAGATGATGAATTTGCTAACTACGGTTTAGAAAACCCAATTATTGGAGGAGATACGATTACAACTGCTGATTTTGTACGTCGTCGTTGGCTAGATAATGACTTTTATGGTTTGACCTACAATATAAAATACAATGATGGTGATAAACTAGATTTGACTATTGGTGGAGCAGCATATCAATATATTGGCGATCACTTTGGAGAAATTTTACCCTTGGAAAATCGTTATTATGAAGGAATAGGGGAAAAGGATGATGTTAATATTTATACAAAAGCAAATTATTCTGTGTTAGATAATCTTGATGCTTATGTTGATCTTCAATATCGTTATGTGGATTATCAAACATCGGGAACAGATAATGATTTAGTAGAATATGATATTGATGAAACATACAATTTTTTCAATCCTAAAGTAGGTCTAAATTATACTATTGACGATAAAAGTTCTGCGTATGCCTCTTTTAGCGTAGGAAACCGTGAACCAGATCGCAATGATTTTATTGATGGAGGATTAGCAGGCGTCATGCCCAAACATGAAACATTGTATGACACTGAATTAGGGTACAGGTATAGAAATTCAAAGATGTTTTTTGAAGCAAATGCTTACTATATGGATTATACCAATCAGTTGGTGATTACAGGGGCGTTGAATGATGTGGGTGCATCCGTGCGCGCTAATGTTGATAAGAGCTATCGGTTAGGATTAGAGTTGTCAGGAGGTATGGCACTGACACCAAAGTTGGACTGGATGATGAACGGAACACTGAGCCAAAATAAAATTCAAGAATTTGAAGAAATTATTTATGATTATACTGATGATTTTGAAATACTTACGAATACATACGAAAATACAGATATCGCATTATCACCTAATATAATTATAGGTAATGAGTTCCGTTTTGAAGCATTCGATCAATTCAATATTGCTTTACAATCAAAATATGTTGGACAACAGTTTTTAGATAATACGAGTAACGAGGATAGATCATTAGACGCTTATTTTGTGAATAATGTCGTATTGAGTTATGATATTAGTACCAAATCTATTAAAAATATTGGCTTGGTTTTACAGATTAATAACGTATTAGACGAAACGTATTCTTCAAACGGTTATACTTACAGTTATGTATTTGGAGATTTAATCACTGAAAATTTTTACTACCCACAAGCAGGCATTCATTTTATGGCTGGTGTGAATATTAAGTTTTAAGATAATTAGTTATTGGCTAATTGGTTATTCGTCTATTTATCGTTCTTTATGAACGAGTACGACCACTTATCAATTAGCCAATAACTATTTTCCAACATCAGAATTTCAGCATACTATTTGATAAACTAGAAGTGCTTGCTTCTTATCAAATCTTAACGCCTGTTAAACATATGTTTAATTTAGGTTTTGCTTTCCTTTTTCAATTACCTTTGATAAAAACTTACGTCAAAATAGAAAAGTCCATTATTATGAAGTACTTATTAATAATATGTAGCGTTATTTGTTTTCAAACCATCAGTACTGCACAACAATATTTTACTCGAACAGGGCATATTCATGTAGAGTCCAAGAGTAAATTGATGGAAATGGAAGCAGATAATTACCAGATGAATAGTCGCTTCGATCCTAATACAGGTGAAGCTTCTTTTGTTGGATTGATTAAATCTTTTGAGTTCGATTTAGGTCTAGCAGATCGTTTGTTGCATAATAAACGCATCAATGTAGTAGAGCAACCCAAGATTACTTTCGAGGGTAAAATCACTGGTTTAGAGGATAAAGATTTGACAGTAGCAGGCAGACACAGAGTCAAAGTAGCTGGGAATTTATATATTTGGGGATACAAAAGAGTAACATCCGCCGATGGAATTGTAACCGTAAACGAAGATGGAACGATGCGTGCCGAATCGGATTTTAAAATGGTGATTGAAAAAGAAAGTGTCGAAAAAATCAATGAACTAATGCGTTCTTATTTACCAAGTGTCGTGAGTGTTGATGCCGAAGAATTAGGATTATCTCGTGAAATCAATGTTGCCGTAAACATGAAATATCGTCCTAGAGGCTAGAGCAATATCTGAATCTATACTTTTTATAAAAACCAACTTCAAAGAACTTATCATGTTAAAGAAAATATTAATTGGATTGGCAGCTATCATTGCCATTGTACTGATCGCTGGACTGGTTATTTGGAATCTACCAGAGGAAAATGTCGCCAAAAAATCGGTAGATTACAAAGTAGCGGCAACGGGTTTATTTGAAGAGTACACTGCTAATGAAGAAGCTGGAAATGCCAAATACATTGGTAAAATCATTCAAGTGAGCGGTATTATCGAAGATCTTTCAAAAGATGAAAAGGGGGATGACGTGGTTTTGATTGCTGGCGATGACATGGGTAGTGGCGTCTTATGTTCGCTCGAACCTTCTGAAAGTTCAAAAATAGGTCATTACAAAAGAGGTGATACCATCACGGTTAAAGGTCGTTGCACTGGGATGTTGATGGATGTCGTGATGAATAAATGTACGATTGTGGAGTAGATTATTTTATGATTCATTATGCAAGAAGCACAAGGGCTGACTCTTTTTAAAAAGATGTTTTCTAGTATTTATCCAGAAATATTAGAATCAGAATGGGCGTTTATTGCATCTAACTGTACCTATCATACGATAGCAGGAAAACAGAATATTATTCGACAAGACGAGATTCAAAAAAATATTTATTTTCTGACTAGCGGATTAGTTCGAGGATTTTATATCAATAGTAAAGGTGAGGAAATGACTATTCGATTCATCAATAATCAAGGATGGATCACACATTACACGGCGCTCATTTCCAATATTCCGAGCAAGTATATTTTCCAATCTTTAGAACCTTGTACATATATCACTTTACCTTTTTCAACTATTCAAGATAGTTATGAACGCTTTAAAGGATTGGAAAAGTTCGGTCGTTTAGTAGCTGAAAGTATCCTCAAAACGCAACAAAATAGAATCGAAAGTTTTCAGTTTCAAAATGCAGAACAACGCTATATTTCCTTTATAGAGACTTATCCAGAATTGTATAATAGAGTTTCTCTATCCCATCTTTGTACCTATCTAGGCATTCAACGTCAATCACTTACCCGCATTCGTAAAAAAATAGCTTCACAGTAACTTTGACACATATGTGTCAGGTTGAATCAACTGAACTTTTTGATATTTGTAGTATAAAAATTACAAATTATGAAAGTCGTTTTATTAGGAGCAACAGGTTTTTCAGGCAAAGAAGTTCTACAAGAGTTGCTTTCTCAAAACCATATTGTAACTGCCATTACTAGAAAGGCTAGTTCAATTCAATATAAAAATAAAAACCTACGTATAGTCGAAGGAAATGTACTAGACCCCGTTTTTATTCAAAAAATATTAGAAGATCAGGATGCTGTTATCAACTGTCTAGGTATCGGAGGAAAAGGTACAGGTAAACCCAACTCTTTTGTTTCTGATGCTACTACTGTCTTGGTGAAAGCAATGGAAAGGAGCGGTACTAAACGTCTAATTTGTATGAGCAATGTAGGAGCAGGTAATAGCATGGCATTTCAACCGTGGATATTCAGGGCACTGATTTTACCTTATTTTATGAAATGGTTAAAAGTCATTATTGATGATAAAAATAAGATGGAATCAGTCATTTGGAATAGCAATTTAGATTGGATCATTATCCGTTGCCCTAATATTACTGATAAACCATCGAAAGGAAAAGCTCGTCCCACTTTAGATGGGAAAGGTTTAAAATTATCTATTACGAATAAGGATTTAGCTGCTTTTTTGGTCGAACAATTAACTACAAATCAATTCTTACATCAGTCTCCGTGTGTGAGTAATTAAAAGTATATCAATCTATGAAATTATTAATGATGTTCGTTTTAATGGGGCTCTCTATTTCTAGTTTTTATAACCATAATTCTTTTAAAATCCCAAATAACATGAACGATGCTCAGCCTGTTATTGAAAACAATACTATTGAAACTTCCATTGGTAAAATAGCTTATTATCAAAAAAAAGTAGAAGGAACAACACCCATTATTTTTTTGCATGGTGTTTATTACGATCATAACTTGTGGAACTATCAAACCAGTAGAATTACAGATAGAACTACTATCACTATTGATATGCCGTTGCATGGTAAAAGTAAAGACATCTATAAGTCATCATGGTCAATGACTGATTGTTCTGACATGTTGATAGAATTCCTAGATCAACTGAATATAGAACAATGTTATGCTGTTGGACATTCATGGGGGAGTATGACCATACTTCGTACAGCTAGTCAACATCCAGATAAATTTAAAGCAGTTGGTTTGTGTAATATGCCGTTTAAAAAAGGTGGACTAGGTGCAAAAATTCAGTTTGGTTTACAGCATATGATGTTAGGATTTAGAGGCTTTTATACCAAGCAGGTAGCCAATGCCATGTTTTCTAAAGTTCACCAAGTACAAAAACCAGAAATAGTGGAATACCTAGAATTATCTATGAATCAACTAACCAATAAAGATATTCGTCAAACAGATAAAGCCGTTATTTCTAATGTAGACAGTGGTCAACCTTTTCTAAAAAATTTATCTGTTCCTGCATTGGCGTTAAAAGGCGATCAAGATTATGTTCAAACCCCACCCAATATTGAAACTACTATTGTAGAAGGAAAACACACAAGCCCACTAGAACAACCAGAGGCGGTAATGAATATGATTCGACGTTTGGTAGAAATGTAAATAAAGCCTTGATACCACTCATTCTATCTAAATATTTATATATCTTTGTATGTAAATATGAAATCATTTT
>JAHDFQ010000094.1 GCA_020628085.1 Saprospiraceae bacterium | reverse complement strand
GTAGGGATAGCCTAGCTATCACGAGGCTTTTCAACGAAATATGGCTTTAAAAGATCATAAGCAGGATGCGGTAGTTATTATTTGATCGTTACTTAGTCCACCAGTTTACCTTTCAGAAAAACCTGATCTATCAAATTACTACCAAAAGCATACGGCAAATAGCCAATAGAAGGTATTTCTTTAGTGATGAAGAAATTCGCTATTTTACCGATTCCAATACTACCATAATTCTGCTGTAATTCTAGGGCAGCGGCACCGTTGATAGTCGCTGCATTAATCGCCTCTTCTGGAGTCATCCGCATCTTAATACAAGCCAAAGACAACACAAACGACATCCGCCCTGAAGGCGTTGAGCCAGGGTTGAAGTCGGTTGCCAAGGCTACAGGTAAACCCGCTTCTATCAACTGACGAGCAGGTGGATAATGATCGTTGATAAAGAATGGCGCAGATGGTAGCAAAGTCGCAATGGTATTGGAATCTTGTAAACATTTGATTTCGTCTTCGTTGACGACTTCTAGATGATCGACGGAGATAGCCCTATGTTTGACGCTCGCCTGAATGCCACCCATACAATTGAATTGATTGGTATGAATTTTTGGTTTTAAACCATATTTCAAACCTGCTTCTATGATTTGCTCCGTTTCTGCAACCGAAAAAGCTACCTTTTCACAAAAAACATCAATATAATCCGCTAAACCTTCGATGGCGATTTGGGGTAACATTTCATGAATCAATAGATTGATATAGCCAGCTCGATTGTCTTTATAAGCCTTTGGAATGGCATGCGCTCCAAGAAAAGTAGCTTTAATGGTCACATTGCTCATTTTTTTTAATTCCCGAATCGTCCGCAATATTTTTAGTTCACTTTCTACGGTTAATCCATAACCACTTTTAATTTCTATGACACCTGTTCCATAGCGGATAACCTCTTTTAAACGTTCGTATGATTGTTCTAGTAATGCTTCTGGACTGGTATCTTGAAGTCGTTGTGCAGAATTGAGAATACCACCGCCCCGTCGAGCGATTTCTTCGTAGGATAATCCATTGATTCGATCTACAAATTCCCCTTCTCGGCTACCTGCAAATACCAGATGTGTATGCGAGTCGCACCATGTTGGAAACACCATTCGACCTGTAGCATCTATCGTTGCTGCTTCGACACTGGGACAAGTTTCCATTGACCCGAAGTCCTTGATTCGTTCTCCCTCAATCAACAACCAAGCGTTTTGAAGAGTAGGTAGTTCTGACATTTCCTTTCCTCGAAGCACCAATCTATTGTCAGTCGTGGTGACTTGAACGAGTTCCTTGATATTTTTGATTAAAGTTGTGGACATGGTTTATTTTTTGATTAATCAGGTGGTAAACCCACTTTAATGAGGCTACCACTTATAGCATTTCATTTTAAAAAAATCGAAACGGCTTCTTTCCAATCTGTTTTGCTATGCCGCAAATAATTTTCATGAGCAGATTCTTCTAAAATAATGAGTTCTTTTTCACCTTTTAAGTTGTTATAAATGGTCTCTATTTCTTGCATCGTTACTCGATCATCTTTTGCTCCATGCAGGAGTAGCGTTGGTGTATTTATAGATTTGGCATATTCAATTGGGTTGTGTTTAAACGTATTAAATCCATTTTGTAAACTTCCGTAAAATAGTAATAAGTCAGCAAAAGGAAAGGAGGGGAGATTCATAACGTCAAATCGTTTTTGAACGGTTGTACGCATCTTTCCAAATGGACATTCTAAAATTATTGTTGATGGATCAATTAGGACGTCGTGTATAGATTTCATAATGGCCACAGCACCCATCGAAGAACCAAATAGTATGATCTTTTGATTGGGAAATCGCTCTTTTACATAATCATAAGCTACTTCAACATCCTGACTTTCTTTGAAACCGATAGTCGTTTGATAGCCTTCTGAACCACCACTACCCATAAAATCCATAAGTAAGGTTGAATACCCTAGTTCGTTAAAAGCATTTCCATAGTTTAAGATACCAGATTTACTTCCACTATAACCATGAAAAAGAATGACCACACCTTTAGGATTCGGTTGTTCGATGAACCAGCCCTCTAATTTTTCGTGACTCTGAATATATATGGTTTCAAAACCTTGTTTTGGTAAAACCTTATTTCTCCGTTTTGGAATTTGTGCGCCACAAAATAGAATCTTAATCTTTTCGGATAGGTTTAAATTTTCTGGCTTTTTTCGAATGCCCTCACCTGCTGTAAAATGGGTAAACTGATAAGCATGGTTGTAAACCATCACATTTCCGAGTATAAACAGTATCAGAATAATCCATTTTATCTTTTTCATTCAATGATGTTATCAAGTAGTAAACCCACTTCGGTAGAAATACCACTTACAGTTTTTATCGCTTCAAAATCATAGTTCCAATCATAGGTAATTCCACTGAACCTGAAACCGTTTTTGTTGACCCATCTAGACGAACCTGATCGCCGTTCACCACAATATCCCAATTTCCTTCAGGCAAATCCACTTTGAAAGACTGATTAGAACCGTTATGATAGATCAGAATGTTAGTCCATTCGTCACCAGCCGCTTGTCCATTTAGCTGATAGCCCACGACATTAGAGTTATTAGTTTCTATAAATATTAGATTTTCAGCAATAGCTTTTTGAGTGGTCATTTTGAATGCAGGATGCGCTTTTCGTAAAGCAACCATATTTTTGACAAGATCAAATGTTGATTGATACTGTTCTTTTCGATTCCATATAATTTGATTAATAGAATCAGGACTATTATACGAGTTTTCGACTCCTTGTTTGGTACGACAAAATTCCGATCCCGCATGTAAAAATGGAACGCCTTGTGATGTTAATACAATGCTTAACGCCAATTGCTGCATCTTAACTTTTTCTGCTGCACTAGCATCTGGAATGGAGTTTTGTAAACGATCCCAAAGTGTATGATTATCGTGACAACTCGCATACACAATACACTGTGATGGTTGAGGTGCCCAAGGTTCATTGGTATAATTTACTTTTTGGTAATCAATTTGTGGATGATTGACTCCGCCCACGATACCAAATTTTATACTTTCTTTTAAATTATCTAACCCACTAATAAAGCCTTTAGCATCGTGTGTGAACACATGCCCTTTAATTGCATCCCGAATTTCATCGCTAAAAGCAGCTACTCCGTTTAGTTTTGGTACATTATTTTTAGTGGCACGCTGATCTTCTGGAAGTGGACTGTCTCCGGCTAGCCAACCTTCCCCGTAAATAAAAATACTCGGATCAATCTCATTCAATGCTGCTCGAACAGCATTCATCGTTTCAATATCATGGATACCCATCAAGTCAAATCGAAATCCGTCAATATGATATTCTGCCGCCCAATGCTTGACCGATTGTACAATAAATTGTCGAACCATCGCTCGTTCAGAAGCAATTTCGTTGCCACAAGCCGACGCATTAGAGAAACCACCTGCTGCGTTTTGACGATAATAATAATCGGGAACAAGTTGATTGAAAACGGAGGTCTCGGTTGCGCCCGTATGATTATACACCACATCCATCACCACTCGAATGCCTGCACGGTGAAGGCTTTGTACCATCTCTTTAAATTCTCGAACTCGAACATCACCCTGACTTGGATTAGAGGAGTATGTCCCTTCTGGTACATTGTATAAATGTGGGTCATAACCCCAATTATAAGGTCGTTCAGAAGGAGGCAAGGTTTCATCAATACTTTGATAATCAAAAGTTGGGAGTAAATGAACATGTGTAACACCTAGTTCTTTTAAGTGAGCCAAACCCGTTTTGATACCGTTCTGGGTTTCCGTACCATTTTCGGTGAAACTTAAATACATGCCTTTATGCTTGGTATTGGCACTTTCATGATGCGTAAAATCTCGAATATGTAATTCATACAGAACAATATCATTGGCTTGTTGAAGTGCTGGACGTTGGTCTTTTTCCCACTCTAAAGGATGTGTAGCTGCCCAATCATAAATCATGGTGCGTTGTCCGTTTGCGCCACAAATAGTAGAATACGGATCAGCTTTTTCTTCTAGCCACTTATCACCGTTTTTTACTTGATAGGTGTAATAATGATCGGTTAAATCTTCTTTTATTTTGGCTACCCAAACCCCTTTTTCAGAATAGCGCATATCGACGGTTTGAATTGCTTCACCACCTAAACCATCTTTATAAATTCGTAACTTGACGGCATCTACGGCTGGTGACCATAGCTTAAAAGTGGACATTTTGGGTGTGTAAGTTAGACCTAAATCATCGTTTAGATAAACAGGATATTCTTCTAAAGAATTGGGTTTTTCTGGTGGCATTTGGCAAGCGGTTATTAGTGTTAATAGATAACTTAAGAGTAGGAGGGAATAGATTTGTGTTCTCATTTTTTGATAAATTTTATATTTCTTTTGGTGAAAAGTACTGCTGGTTTAATTGGCATATTTGCTTGTTTGGTTGTTACAAACAGCGTAGATGTCAGCTTTGAAGTTGAAAACTTCAAAGAGCGACTTGTATAAAACTACTTATTACTCGTACTTTTACAAAAATAGATAAATAAACAATTAAAATGGCTGGATTATACATTCATATTCCTTTTTGTAAGCAAGCGTGTCATTATTGTAATTTTCATTTTTCAACTTCATTGAAGTTAAAAGATCAAATGGTCAATGCTATTATTAAAGAAATAGAATTGCAAAAAGCGTATTTGGATTGTAATGAATTATCATCCATTTATTTGGGTGGTGGAACGCCGTCGCTGTTAAATCAAAAAGAGATCGAACGTATATTTCAACAAATTGAGCGATTCTATACCATTGAGGAACAGGCCGAAATTACACTAGAAGCCAACCCTGATGACCTGACCAAGGATAAACTAGAAATGTTGGCTGCTACGCCTATCAACCGTTTGAGTATTGGGATTCAATCTTTTTCAGATGAGGATTTAACATACATGAACCGAGCGCACAATGCCAAAGAAGCAGGGCGATGTATTCAGTATGCTCAAGATGCAGGTTTTGATAATTTGACGGTTGATTTGATTTATGGGACACCGACTACAAGTCACGCTCAATGGGCTACTAATATTCAAACTGTTTTAGATTTGGATGTTCCGCATATTTCTTGCTATTGTTTGACCGTTGAACCACAAACGGCACTCGACTATTTTGTGAGAAAGAAGGAATACGCTGCGCCCGACGATGAGCATTCCGCAAAACAATTTGAGTATTTGATGGATACGCTTGAACAAGCTGGCTACGATCATTATGAAATTTCTAATTTTGCTAAACCTAATCATTACGCCAAGCATAATTCTAATTATTGGTTGAGTCAGCAATATTTAGGTATTGGTCCATCGGCACATTCGTTTGACGGGAAAAGTCGGCAGTGGAATGTTGCAAACAACGCACAATACATAAAAGCGATTGAAGCCAGTGAATTACCCTTTGAGCGAGAAGAATTGAGCTTGCAAGAGCGGTACAACGAATATATTATGACTTCCTTACGGACGATCTGGGGAAGTGATTTGAACAAAATTGAAGCACTAGAACCCGTTTTCAAAGCGCAGTTTTTACATAAAATTCAAACGTATTTAGATAATAAAACAGTGGAGCAAAACGGAACTATTTACCGACTGACCAAAGCTGGAAAACTATTAGCAGATAACATCGCTATGCAATTATTCTTTTAATGAAAAATCTATTACTCTTTTTTTTAGTAGGAATAATAGGCTGTTTTACCGCCTGCCAAACAAAAGAAAAAGCCGTTACCGAATTTGGGTTTTATCATTGGCAAACGGAATTGAAACTATCCAGATCAGAGAAAAGTACACTCTATGACTTACATGCTAAGAAGCTGTATGTTAAGTTTTTTGATATTGACTGGCAGAACGACCAACCTGTTCCTTTAGCAATGTTACGGGTATTGGATCAAGGTATAGATAGCTTAAAAGTTGTACCCTGTGTGTTTATTACTAATCAAACAATGGCGAATATTGATGCAAAAGATATTCCAGCTTTAGCCAAAAATATTCATATCAAAATTACTGAAATTGGATATAGTTTTCCAAAAAATAGTATTCAAGAAATCCAAATTGATTGCGATTGGACTCCACAAACAAGAGCCAATTATTTTCAGTTCTTGGAAGCATTAAAGCAATATTATCCAACGGATTTTATCCTTTCTGCTACGATTCGGTTACATCAAGTTAAATATTTTAATCAAACAGGAGTACCGCCTGTAGATCGGGGTATGTTGATGTATTATAACATGGGTGATGTGGATGATCTGGCAACAGAAAACTCTATTTTAGACGTCGATATTGCCAAAAGCTATTTATATAATTTTGATGTATATCCGCTTCATTTAGATGTGGCTTTACCCATTTTTGCATGGGGCGTTGTTTTTCGAGATGCCAAATTAGTGAAGCTCATTCATAATCTTAAAGCAGTTGATTTAACAAAAGATGAACGATTTAAATCTATTTCTGAAACTCGTTTTGAAGTTCTAAGGAGTACTTATTTGGACGGTTATTATTTATATAAAGGCGATCAGATTCGGACAGAAGCCATTGAAATTAGTCATCTACAAGCAGCTAATCTTTTACTTAAAGCAAAACTTTCTACAGCAGATCGAACTGTTGTTTTTTATCATTTAGACTCGTTGACGGTGCAGCAATATGAAATGGAGGACTTAGAAAATATTTGGTGATTTAACTTTTTTGAAAAATAAAAATCCAAACCTATTTGCCTTTACGTATATAATGTTACAAACGTTGCTCAAACGACATTACATTTATTTAACAATCTTTAACACTTTTTTAAAGTAACGAGAAGCAACACTTTACGTCTAATTGGTGTTATAACAATGAACATATCAATCAAGCAATACTTCAGAGAAGGTTGCTAACTATTATCCATAAACAATTTATAATCCAACAACAATGAAAAATTTACGAAAAATCAAACTAGCACTTACAGTAGGGCTGATGAATGAAGCAAGTGAGAAGAATGTTTTAAATTCTATCAAAAATATGCTGAAAAAATTCAGTGCTGACTTAGGTAACTTTATTGACTCGAAAATCACTAAGCAGCTTTCTTTGAATGCTGCGCTTGAAAACAGAACTGTGGCTATTCGCTATGAAAATGCTGTTCTAAATGTCAATTTAGTCACCAACAGAAATACACGATCTCAATATATTCAAGGTTTTGATTTGAGATAAACGATAAGTAATACATAACCGATTGTCAAAATCCCTTAACCGTGAAAAGGCAGGCTAATTTAATTTAGTCTGCCTTTTCTATTTCTTCTATATTAAAAATGGTATTTTGAGTCTTTCTAAAACTCAATATATGCCAACACCTGCTTCGGATTTACCTGTTTCAAAAGTTATTTTACCCATTATTTTCTTTTTTGGATTACTCATGTATGGGTTATTCATCCATCCTCAATTTGTAGGAAATGGTATGTTACCGATAGAGGTGCTGATTTTAATTGCGATCTGTTTTAGTAGTGTACATTTATTTTGGTTGGGGTTCAACTGGGAGACTATTCAAGCACATATCGTTCAAAAAGTAGGTGAATCTGTCCCTGTATTACTGATCTTATTTTCGATTGGAGTATTAATTGGAAGTTGGATTGTTAGCGGAACGATACCTATGTTGATTTATTATGGAATCAATCTCGTCAGTGCCAACTGGATTTATCTGTTTTCCTTTATTATTTGTATTGTTTTTTCTTTGCTGACGGGGACTTCCTGGGGATCGGCGGGTACGATTGGAATTGTAATGATGGGAATCACGGAAGTCTATGACGCAAACCTGGCGATTACGGCAGGTGCGGTTGTTGGGGGAAGTTTTTTTGGTGATAAAATGTCGCCTTTGTCAGATACGACTAATATCGCTTCACTAGCAACAAGTGTGGACGTGATGGATCATATTAAATCTATGATATACACCACAGCGCCTTCGGCACTCATAGCAGGTTTGATTTATTTTAGCTTATCACCTTACTTTTTGGGAAATGAATTAGATACTACAACGGACTTAACTACCGTGACACAAACCTTGTCCGAGTTGGATCAACTTTTTCATTTTAACATATTTTTATTGTTGCCGCTCGCTATTGTTATTTGGGGAAGTATCCGCCGTAAACCTATTTTTTTGACTTTACTTGGCAGTGCTTGGGTGGCAATGCTATTAGCGTTTATTTTTCAAGATTTTAGTGCCAATGATATTTTTATTAGCTTCAATAAAGGTTTTCATGTGGGTATGACACCGACGAATATTGAGTTCAAATCCAATGTTATTCAAATTCTCAATCGAGGAGGGTTGTATAATTTGATTGATGGGATTGTTATTTCGATTTTGATTTTTGCTTTTATTGGAACGCTTGGAGTCACCAATGCCATAGAGGTTTCCATCCGTTCGATTATGGACAAACTTCAAAAACGATCACATACCATAGCCACGGCATTAACCGCCACTTTTTTTACTAATTTAATGGCGTCCAATCAATACGCTACTAGTTTTATTATTGGAGAAGCATTTAAAAAGAAATTTGACCAAATGAAGATACCTCGACGAGTATTAAGCCGCTCGCTCGAAGACGCAGGAACAATGATGGAAAACCTCGCCCCGTGGACACCTTCGGGCGTATTTATGGCAGGAGCATTGGGTGTGAGCGTATTTGAATATGCTCCTTTTCAGTTTTTATCACTTATCAATATTGTCATCGCTTACGTTTTTGCCTTTACAGGTATTGCTTGTTTTTATGAAAATAGGAAATCCACAGAATAAGTGTGATCTTTGTGAGAAAGTATAAAAAATGAAAGTATTGAGTGTAGTCAATATTCTATGAAAATAATTCTTTGGCGGGCGTGGAATGACAAAACAGGTGGGTGTGGGCGAGTGGCTATGAGTTAAGCAGTTGTTTTGTCAAGAATTTTGCATACTTTCCTGCCCGACGGTCAGGCAGGTTTTCAACTGAAAAAGTATGACCCCGTAGGGACAACATCTAGTTTAGCCAGTCTGAAAATACTGGATGAAATATTATTTTGTAATGATTCAAGAAATCGTCCAACAGGACATCCGAAAATTATCTAAAGACGATCTAGCTCTAGCATTGGTTGAAATGGGCGAAAAGAAGTTTCGTGCCAAACAGATACACGAATGGCTATGGGTAAAAGGCGCACGTTCATTCGAGCAAATGACGAATTTGTCAAAAAATCTACGAGAAAATTTGAAAAAGCACTTCGTCATTAATGCAGTGACGATAGACAAAGTTCAAAAGAGTAATGACGGAACCATCAAATCTCGGTTTCGACTACATGATGGACATTTAATAGAATCCGTTTTGATTCCCGTTGTTGCTGATAATCGCTTTACGGTTTGTGTGAGTTCGCAAGTAGGTTGTAGTTTGACTTGTACGTTTTGTGCAACAGGACGGATGAAGCGAGTCCGTAATTTAGATGCTGCCGAGATTTTCGATCAGGTAGTGTTGGTTAACGAACAAGCAATGGAAACCTTCGGTCACCCATTGACTAATATTGTTTACATGGGAATGGGTGAACCCCTGTTGGCATATAAAAATGTATTAGAAAGTATCGAACGCATTACATCGCCTGATGGTTTGGGTATGTCACCTCGACGGATTACGGTGAGTACTGCTGGAATTGCCAAAATGATTAAAAAATTAGCAGACGATGAAGTACGCTTCAATCTAGCTTTGTCACTACATGCAGCAGATGACGAGAAGCGCAACGAGATCATGCCGATCAATGAACAAAATAATTTAGCTGTTTTATTAGAATCGTTAGTTTATTTTTATCAAAATACTAAGAATAAAATCAGTTACGAATACATTGCTTTTCAGAATTTTAACGATACGATAGAAGATGCGGCAAATCTTGCCAAAATGTGTCGACATTTTCCTGTAAAAATTAATATCATAGAATACAATCCGATAGATGGTGCGCCATTTTTAAAATCGAGCGAACAAAACATTGATCGTTTTGCCCAATATTTGAAAGACCGAGGTATTACGGTAACGGTTCGACGTAGCCGAGGTCGAGATATTGATGCCGCTTGTGGACAGTTAGCAAATAAAGAGTAAAACATAAATCCAGAAACCTGACTTATGTAAATATTCTGTCAATATAATTCCCTTCAAATTTGTATATTTATATTAGGCAATGTACACGCTTGATTATTTTTTTAGGTTAAAATTTTGGATTATGAAAAAAAACAGATTAAAAATCAGTGAATTGAAAGGTAAACAATTGACAGCTGATCAACAACTACATGTGAAAGGAGGGTCGATGGCAATGGCACGTCCAACTGGAAATCTTATCAAATTTAATCGTTCACGAATCGAAGATGATATTGATATTCGTAAACCAATAGTAGCATCGTTTAATACCCGTTTTTAATGAATTTGAGGCATCAATTTAAACTTTTCTTGCACAATTTGTGCAAAAGGCTTTCGTTTGATTTTGCTCTCTAACCAAGCAGCCAAATCAAACGGGCCTACTTTTCCTGTCTCTGATAACCCTTCCAAATCTTTCTGTAAGTCTATATAATACGCAGTCATTTCTTTTTGACTATACACCTTCATGGAATTCTTAATAAAATTTAATATTTTGCGTTCAATCGGGCGCAACTGATCTACCCGTTTCAAATATCGATAGGTTGATCGTAGCAACGATTCCAATAATAACGTATTTCCCATTTCATAATGAACAATTAGATTGAGTAGGCGAGCTAAGTTTTGTAAATCCTGCCGTTCTAAACTTTTGGGTTGATTAAGCCATTGATTCAAATAATCTAGAGCGGCGTCATAATCGCCGTTTCCGAAATAAATCTGAAAATATAAAAAGTAAAAGGCACTGCGTTCAAACAAATCTGTTCCAAACTGCTGCACTGTTTTCAGATGGGTTTCTAAAGCTGCTTTTCCCTTCTCAAAGTTCCCAGTCAAAATACACCATGAAAATATTCCTTGGTAATATTGTCGATGTATTTTAAGCGCATCATCATGTGTGTTTGGACTGATAGCACGTAATTTATCTAATGTTTCTAACCATTCTTGGTAGCGATCTGTAGTCCGACAGCTAACAATATGATTGTTTAAAACAGAAATATATTCAGATACATCTTCTTTCAAAAAAAATGGTTTGGATTCCATAATAGCAGTGAGTTGCTGGCTGCTTTTATAAAATTCTTCATAATTACCCATTGCATATTGATATACAGAATGTATCCGATGAAAATAAATTTTAGTTTGGTGAGAAGAAGGTAAGTCCTCGTTTGTAAGTATTGGATTTTGTAGAATTTTTTGTAATTGGGTTCTAATTTCGGTTCGGTTCGTAGCCGTAACTTTTTTTAATAACACATAAACCTTAAAAAATTCATTTCGATAGGTTGATAGCTTCCGAAGTTGTTCGAGGCAGTTGCGTTCCTCTTGATCAATAATTTCTAATTCTTCTTCAAAAAATGAAACATCAATTAGAGTATAAGCAATTTGTTTTTGCCAGTTTAATAGTTCAGGTAAATTACCAAACGCTTCGTATTTGTACGCCAACTTTTTTGCCTTTTGAATGACTTCCTTACAATCGTTATAATGCCCTCTCTTATATAAAACTCGAATGCTTTGGAGCATGCCTTTCAATTTATAATCGTAAGAAGTTTTTTCATCGTAACCTTGTAGTGCCTTTAGAATTAAATCATAGAGATATGATTTAAGTTCAGAATATTTTCTGCTTTCAATGGGTTGTTTTCCATAGACTAATTGTTGCAAAGCGGTCTCGTCAAATATTTCCTGAGCACTAATAGCATTAAATAGTTGAATATATTTATTACCTTTTTCTAGCCCCTTTTTGTTAGCAAATAGTTTGAAATATCGCTTTTCAGAACCTGAAAGGGAGTGAATTAAATCGAATAACTTTTTGGATGGCGTTTTTGACATAAGTTCGTTCTTTGCATACTATTTGATTCAAATTACAAATAGATCACCACAAAGAAAAGCTTTTTTAGTTACTTTATGACAGAAGTCTGAAATTTTAAAACCTGACTTATTTTATGAAACTAGCAATGGATTTTTCATCATCAACAAATTTGATAGTTTCTTCGAGACTAGATAAAACGGTAATTCCAGCTGTGTTTTTAATATTTTGAGCAGCAACTTGGTAGCCAGACAAAAGTAGATGTGCATCTTTAAACACCTTACTTAACTGATCCACATAACGACCAACGGGCTGTTTGGAATAAGCCTCCGTTATCATGGTGAATACAAAATCAGGTTTGTGTATCTTATTTGCATCTTTCAAGTCTTCCAATCCTATATTTTGACCTAAGTAAATGACTTGATTACGGCGAGATTTCAAAATATAGTGCATTAGAAGCAAACTGAGTTCTTGGCTTTCTCCTTCAGGAAGATAAATCATGTATTTTTTAACGTGATCGCCTCGCATAATTGGTTCACTATCTATCGCTACTATTACTTTTTGGCGAATTAAATAGCTGAAAAAGTTCTCTTGAACAGGATTAATAGAACCCGTCAACCACAGCAAACTCAATTTTTCTAGAAAAGGATAAATTACCTCAATAATAGTCCGCTCGAAGCCTAACTTTCGAATATTCGAAGATAGTATTTGATCAAATTTATACTCATCCATTTCAATCATAGAAATAGTCAGTGCGTCAATTTGAGTACTATGTTCGTAGTTATTCACGGAAATATCAGTCGCCTTTTCCGCTATTTCACTTGGCGACATTTTGGATATTTTAGATATTTTAATCCCATTCCTATTCAGCAAAGCAATATTTAACAATAGCTTCAAATCTTCCTCTTGGTAAAACCGAATATTGGTCTTGGTACGCTGAGGTCGCAAGATATCATAGCGCTGCTCCCATATACGAATCGTATGGGATTTGATGCCAGAAAGCTTCTCAAGATCTTTTATTGAATAAATTGCCACTTAAATAATACTTTTTTTGTAAAAAGAGTTGCAAGGGTAGATCATTAGGTATTTGTATATTACCTTTTTAACCAATTACTTACGCAAAAACTGAACATACACTACAATAAAAAGTTTACGATGTTTTTTTTTTAACTAAAATGAATAGTAAAAACAGTAAAAATAACTTGATTATGCTTATTTATATACAAATAAGCAGCCAATAACCCTTTTTGGTGATAAAATAGAATCTACGAAGGTTGAATATATGCTAAAATAGTTATTTACTACTTTTAAACCATAAAATACTATAATTTTAACTGTTTTTGAAATCTATAAAATTTGTAATCTCATTTAGTAACCCAAATTAGTTTTTTTGTCAATAAATATACATATTAAATCACTATTAAATGTTAAATAGAGAAGCTACTGAAATATATTTCATGAAATGATGTAAAATGAAAGCCTTAGACATCACAGTAGTAAGTGTAAATATAACCATAGAAGTTTAAGTTGAAAAAGTAGGTCAACCTACTGAAAAATGGGTAGCTACGGGTATCCTATACGATGCAGAGTACAGATTTTTTCCCGAGCAACACTCCAATATTATTGTTTGGAAAATAAAAGAACTTGAAATAACCCATGTCGTTATTAAAAACTAGATTAACCACCTATAATATGGTCTACTTGAAGAAGCATATTGATAATGATACCAATCAATATACTACGGTTAGTGTTTACAAAATCCACTATCCTCGCTAGTGCTATAACAACCAAGTAGAAACACTCTATCTCTTTGATCCTCGAAGCCTTAAATGATGTTCTACTATGACTTCTTAGTTTATGGCTGTAGGCAGTTTTATATACCCTGTACCTAAAACTTTGAAATTTCGTTTAATCCTATAAACACTATTCATGTTACCAACTATTACTTCCAAGATATTTAACTGGGAAACCATTTCAATACAAATGATGGAGTGGAAAAAAAATGGTAAATCAGTTGTTTTTACCAACGGTTGTTTCGATATTTTACATTACGGACATGTACATTATTTGGCTGAAGCCAAAGCTTTAGGCGACCGATTGCTCATCGGACTAAATGCTGATGTTTCGGTCAGGCGGTTGAAGGGAAAACATCGACCCATTAATTCAGAACAGTCAAGACAGTATTTATTGGCAGCTTTACAGTGTGTAGATGGCGTTATTTTGTTTGAAGAAGACACCCCCTATAACTTAATTCAATTGGTTCAACCTGATGTTTTAGTCAAAGGAGGTGATTGGACGACTGAACAGATTGTTGGCGCAGATATTGTGCTAAAAAATGGCGGGATTGTTCAAAGTCTTGCCTTTATAGATGGTTATTCTACAACCAATATTGAATCCAAAATAAGAAATTCTAAAACATGAAAATATCCGAATTAATCAATTATTTAGAACTGATTGCTCCACCAGCTTTACAAGAAAGTTATGACAATGCAGGTTTAATCGTAGGTAAACCTGATCGAAAAATAACAGGGGTTTTGGTTTGTTTGGATTCGACGGAAGAAGTGATCCAAGAAGCCATGCAGCTAGGTTGCAACTTAGTAGTAGCACATCATCCAATTGTATTTAGAGGTTTAAAACGATTTAACGGAAAAAATTATATCGAACGAGCGGTCATGAAAGCTATTAAGCATAAAATCTCTATTTATGCTATTCATACTAATTTAGATAATGTATATCATTATGGTGTGAACTCTATGATTGCTGAAAAAATTGGCTTGTCTAACACACAGGTACTCGTTCCAAAACAAACTAATAAAAAACTGATTACTTTCGCTGATATGGACAATAGTGATGCTATTCGAGCAGCACTATTTGAAGCTGGAGCAGGTGAAATCAATGGAAGTCAACAATTAAGTTACTCTACTGTTGGAGCAAGTACGCAAGATGGAAAAGGATTTGGACAAGTTAAACTAGAAGTGACATTTCCTAGTTATTTAGAGCGTAAAATGATCGCTACATTGCACCATGTTCATCCTTCAAACCAGCCTGTTTATGATATAATAACTTTGGATAATAAAAATACGATGGTTGGTTCGGGAATGATAGGTACATTAAAAAAACCAATGGCAGCATTAGATTTCTTGAAACATTTGAAGCAGTCTATGCAGGTCAATTGTATTAAATACACCAAAACTTTAGGGAAAAAAATAAGCAAAGTAGCGTTATGCGGTGGATCAGGTGGTTTCTTATTGAAAGATGCTATCGCTCAGAAAGCAGATATATTTATTACCGCCGATTACAAATATCATGAGTTTTTTGATGCCAACGATCAAATCATTATTGCTGATATTGGACATTATGAGAGTGAGCAGTTCACGATACAACTTTTAGATGAGATTATTAAGAAAAAATTTCGTAATTTTGCGACCCATTGTACAAAAGTGAATACGAACCCCGTTAACTATTTGTAAAAATGGTTATATTTAATATAAGTTGTTTTACAACTTTGTTAAATAGTAATTGGTTGAATAGTAATTAGTTTTGAGGGCTTCTTTAAGAATAACCAATATAAAACTATTTACCAGTTAATTAATAACCGATAAACTACAAGTTGCTTGCAACTTGAAATTAAATATTATAATATGGCAGCTAAAGAATATACCATCGGAGAAAAATTGAAGCATTTATACGAACTTCAATTGATTGACTCTGAAATTGACCAAATCAAAATTTTAAAAGGAGAGCTTCCAATGGAAGTAAATGATCTTGAAGATGAGATTGTTGGTTTGGAGACTAGAATATCTCGTTTGAGTAAAGGCTTAGAAGATATTGAAGGAGAAATCAGTCGGCACCAAAAAAATATACAAGAAGCAGAGGCATTGATTGAGCGTTACACCAAGCAGATGGATAACGTAAAAAACAATCGTGAATATGATGCTTTGACAAAAGAGTTGGAACTTCAAAAATTGGAGATTCAGCTTTCTGAAAAGAAAATCAGAGAAACGAAAGCACAAGTTCCTGCAAAAGCAGAAACGTTAAAAGCAACGGAAGAGCGTTTGGAAGCTAAGAAAAAAGACTTAGAATTGAAGCGTGTTGAATTGGAAAAAATTATTGTTAAGACAGAAAAAGACGAAGAAAAATTATCTAAAAAATCTGTCAAAAAACGTAAAGTCGTAGAAGATCGTTTATTATTTGCTTACGATAAAGTGCGTTCTACTTATCGTAATGGTTTAGCTGTTGTAACAGTAGAACGAAATTCTTGTGGAGGTTGCTTTAATAAAATTCCTTCTCAATTACAATTGGAATTAAGTCTTCACAAAAAAGTAATTGCTTGTGAACATTGTGGTCGAGTATTGGTAGATGATAATATTCTAGAAGTAGGCAAAGAACCAAAAGAAGCTGCTGCTAAATAAGATTGTTATTAGCGCAGTGATATTAATACTAAAAAGCCCATCAAAAACTAATTTGATGGGCTTTTTTTGTGAGGTTATTCACCTAAATATCAATTATCTTTTGGATTTCCTTTATCCTTCTTCAAATCTTTGAGGGCATCCGTCACGTCTTTGGCCGCTTTATTCAAATCTTCAATTTGCTGTTGTTTTTTGGCTGTACTACCGTTTGACTTTTCTTGTTTATCGGGTTTTGCCTTCACGATTTCATCAGTTGGTTCTTTAACATCATCCAATTTAATCGCACCCTCATAAGGCGTTTTACTAAAGGTTAAACCTTTGCGATCTGTATGGATATAAATCGTATCCCCGATGGTAAATTCGCCACTCAACACAAATTTAGACAATTCATTAACGACTTCTTTTTGAAGGACTCGCTTCATCGGACGCGCACCAAATTGTGGGTCGTAACCCAAATCAGCTAGCATATTTTTTGCGTCGTCACTCAATTTAAGTTCGATACCTTGCTTGCCTAACATTTTACGGGTCTTGCGCAATAAAATTTCCAAAATCTGCTTGATTTCAGCTTTCGTCAATGGCAAGAACATCACTTTTTCGTCAATTCGATTCAAAAATTCTGGACGTAAGTTTTCTTTTAAGGCTTCAAATATTTCCACCTTGGTCGTCTCTACAATATCCGCTCGGTGTTTCTCGCCCATTTCACGCAAGTCCTCAAAATTCTCTAAAATCACTTCTGCCCCCATATTCGAGGTCATAATGATAATGGTATTTTTGAAGTTCGCTACTCGACCCTTATTATCCGTCAAACGACCATCATCCAATACTTGCAATAAAATATTAAACGTGTCTGGGTGTGCCTTTTCGATTTCATCCAATAAAATGATCGAATACGGTCTGCGTCGCACGGCTTCGGTCAATTGTCCACCTTCATCATAACCTACATAACCTGGAGGCGCACCCACCAATCGAGACACCGAATGACGCTCTTGGTACTCACTCATATCAATTCGAGTGATGGCTTTTTCATCATCAAACAAGACTTCTGCTAAGGCTTTTGCCAACTCTGTTTTACCAACGCCCGTTGGGCCAACAAAAATAAATGATCCAATTGGTCGATTGGCATCCTGTAAACCTGCACGAGAACGACGCACTGCATCTGAAACCGCTTGTACCGCCTCACCCTGTCCAATCAATCGTTGACCAATTTCTTTTTCCAGATTCAGCAACTTGTCTTTTTCACTTTGTAGCATTTTTTGCACAGGAATACCCGTCCATCTTGCCACCACTTCGGCAATATCATTTGCCGTTACTTCTTCATTGGTAAAACGGGTTTCTTCGGGCAATTCATTGAGCTTTTCTTCTGCTACTTTAAGCATGACTTCTTGCTCTTTGATTTTCCCGTAACGAATTTTAGCCACTTCCTCAAAATCACTTTCTCGCTCGGCCTTATCCGCTAGCATTTCAAGTTCCTCAATGGATTTTTTGATATTTTGAATCGTATCCACGACTTCTTTTTCGCTTTTCCAAGCTGCTTTTAAACTATCTAATGCCTCTCTGGAATTGGCGATTTGCTCATTAATAGCCTTGAGCTTTTTCTTATCTTTCTCTCGCTTGATGGCTTCACGCTCAATTTCCAATTGTCGAACTTCTCGCTCTTTTTTATCTACTTCATCAGGAACGGAATCAAGTTCCAAACGGAGTTTGGCAGCAGCCTCATCAATTAAATCAATCGCCTTGTCAGGCAAATGACGATCCGAGATATAACGATGTGATAATTCAGCCGCAGCTATGAGGGCTTCATCCAATATTTCTATTTTGTGGTACACCTCGTATCGTTCTTGCAAACCACGCAAAATCGAAATCGAATCTTCTACACTTGGTTCATCAATAATAACTGTTTGGAAACGGCGAACCAAGGCTTTATCCTGCTCAAAGTATTTTTGATATTCATCCAAGGTCGTTGCACCAATCGTTCTTAGCTGTCCACGTGCCAAAGCAGGTTTTAATATATTAGCGGCATCCATGGCACCGTTTCCACCACCTGCACCAATCAGCGTATGGATTTCATCAATAAATAAGATGATTTCTCCATTGGATTCCGTCACTTCATTAATCACACTTTTCAAGCGTTCCTCAAACTCTCCTTTGTATTTTGCACCTGCTACGAGAGACGCAATATCTAGTACATAAATCAATTTAGATTGTAGATTTTCAGGGACATCTTGCTTTACAATTCGCCAAGCAATTCCTTCTACAATGGCTGTTTTACCAACACCAGCCTCACCAATCAACAAAGGATTATTTTTCTTTCGACGAGATAAAATGTGTAACACTCGACGGATTTCTTCATCCCGTCCAATGATCGGGTCAAGTTTACCAGATTCAGCTCGTTCGTTCAAACAAACCGCAAATTTATTTAACGCATTGTAAGTACTTTCCGCATTTTGATCGGTTACTTTTTGTCCTTTGCGTAGTTCCTCTATTGCTGCTCGAACGGCTTTTTCAGTTGCGCCCAGTTCTTTTAATAAACGTGCACCTTTATCCGTTCCTTGCAATAGACCGAGCAGAATCAATTCAATCGAAATAAATTGATCGCCAAACGACTGCATGAGTTTCTTAGCTGCGCTCAATGCTCTATTAGAATCATTCGTCAAAAACTGCTTTTCAACGCCTTTTACTTTTGGATAGGTTTCTAATGTTTCGTCTAATTTTCGTTTTAACAAGGGCATATTGACTTCTGCTTTTTGCAGTAGGAAAGACAATACATTTTCGTCTATTTCCATCATCCCTCTTATCAGGTGCGGTGTGTCGATACCTTGATGATCGAGTGCCCCACCTATTTTTTGCGCCTTGAGAATCGCCTCTTGCGCTTTTATCGTGAAATTATCGTATGTCATTTAT
>JAHDFQ010000093.1:9356-19300 GCA_020628085.1 Saprospiraceae bacterium | reverse complement strand
TACTTTTAATTTACATAAAACTGGTGTAAATAAAGAGAAAACCCGTATTTTCAACAAGTATCAATCATCTTTAAATATATTAATTGGGTAAAAACCACTATCTATTTTTAAAAATAGAGAGAAACCGATTCAGTATACGTTCAATAAATCGCTGATCTTCAGTAATGATTTCGGCTCGACCGATCATTTGTGTGGCAGGAGGGATAATTTCACCAAAAGAGGTTTTTAGTTCGTTTGAAACTATAACTTTAACGGCATAAGTATCTTTAATTTTAAAAGTTGATTTGTCTAGGACTTCGCCTCTCAATACTCCAAATTGTCGAAACGGATATTCATTTAGTTTTAAAATGACTTCCTGTCCTTTTTTGACTTTTCCGTATCCTTGCAAACCAATTTGAACCTCCACTATAAAATAATCTTGACTAATGGCATTGGCGGATTCTGGTCGGATGATACCTATGATCGGGTCTCCTTTTTCATAAAAGGTATTGCTTGTCCACGACTCGCCATATTGAATGACTTTACCTGCAATTGGAGCATATATGATGTATTCATCCTCCCATTCTTTGACCGTATATTTTAGCTCTTCCAACTCTTGTTTAAAATTATCCCAATACGTCAAATCCGCTTCATTTCCAATTTTTTTCAATCCCTCAATCGACTTATTAATTCGTCTGATTTTGCTCCGTGTAGTAGCAATTTTATTATTCGTTGCTTTAAGTTGATTAGCAGCTTCCAGATAATCATTGTAGGCGTTATTCAATTCATCTCCAACTTCCTGACCTTGCTTTTGTCGTTCTCTATAATTTTTCAACGTGCGTTCTCTTCGTACTTTCAGCCGTTCTTCTCCCAAACGACGATCGAGTAAGGCATCTAATTCTCTTTTATATAAACTTTTGTCAGCTTCTAAGTCTCCTTTTTGATCTAGTGTTTTGTCAGAAACGAAGGATTTGTGTAATTGCTCATAACTTTTGTAAACATCGCTATATGCACGTTCAAACGGTCCTAAATCTTTCAGATTTTCTTTTGGATAAAAACCGACAATCTGATCTAAATTGATATTTTCCAGGGTATCAATTTGTTTTTTCAAAGACAGGTAATCGGCATATAAATATCCATTTTTGAGTACTGCAATGGGTTGGTCTTTTTCTACTTCTTCCCCTTCTGTAGCAAAAATATCATCTAAATAACTACTGGTTGGAATATTCACCTGAATGACTTCACCTCTGGCGTATAAAATGAAATCACCCTTAATTTTATCAGGAAATTTAATAAAATAAGATAAGGCTAACAATGCTACTAAGCCCAATATGACGGCAAGTGTTCCCCAACGCACAATCCAAGAGGGCGGCGTTCCCAAAATTTCTTTGACTTCTTCACTTCGGAAATCATAATTTTGTAATTGCGACATTAGGTGTAGTTGATTTGATTTTGAACTAGATTATAATAATATCCTTTTTGTTGAATCAATTCGTTATGCGTCCCCTCCTCTACTACTTTTCCTTTATCCAAAACAACAATGTTGTCTGCACTTCGAACCGTACTCATTCGGTGAGCGACAATGACCACTGTTCTATTGAAAAAATGTTGTTGTAGATTTTTCATCACTTGACGTTCAGTCGTTGTATCCAACGCATTGGTTGCTTCGTCAAAAAAGAAATAATCTGGATTTTTATAAATAGCACGTGCAATTAAAATTCGTTGTAACTGCCCTTGACTTAAACCTATCCCTTCTGAACCAATTTTTGTTTTATACCCCAAAGGTAAACTTTCTATAAAGTCTTGAATATGAGCAACTTTTGTGGCATACAGTAATTTACGCTTGTCTGTTCTGACAAACTCTCCCATTGCAATATTATTACCAATGGTATCAGAAAAAATATAACTGTCCTGCAAAACCGTACCTACTCGATCTCTCCAGATACGATTCTGGACATTCGTTAAATTCATGTCATTGAGCCGAATAAATCCTGAAGTGGGTTGATAGATATTGAGTAATAATTTAAGTAAAGTTGTTTTTCCGCTACCACTTGCTCCGACAATTGCAGTCGTTTTTCCAGCGGGTATCGTTAGGTCAATACCATCAATAACTTTGGGAGAGGAAGAACCGCCATATTGAAAATCTACCTCAATGAGGTTCAAATCTGCTTTTTCAGGAATAAGTGAAATTTTATCTTCAATGTCTTCTTCATCGGATCGATCATGGATTTCGCCTAAGCGTTGCATACTCAAATCTGCATCTTGTAAGTTCTTAGCAAAACTGATAAAGTCCTCCATCGGAGTACTTAACTGTCCTACAATGTATTGAATAGCCACCAACATCCCCAAGGTCATATCACCATCAATAACCGCTTTTGCAGCTAAAAAAGTGATGATAATATTTTTGGTTTCGTTGATAAATTTAACCCCTGAGCGCTGCCATTGATCTGTTTTTAGATGATTGACATTCGCTCTAAAAATTTGTGCTTGCAAGCGTTCCCATGCCCATCGACGATTATTTTCATCATTGTGCATTTTGATTTCTCGCATTCCATTAATGATCTGAATTAAAGATTCTTGACTGTGTGCCGAAAGATCATATTGTCGAAAATCCAGTTCTTTTCGTCGTTGGACAAAAAATAAAACCCAAGCTAAATACAGGACGGTAGAAAACACATAAACAATAAATATTTTCAGACTAAAATAAGCTAGAACCAATCCTAGTATGATAATATTGAATAAATTAAATAGCGAAAACAAGGATGTTGAGGTCAAAAAATACTCAATCCGTTGATTATCATAAATCCGTTGAATAAAATCACCTGTCATCTTCGTTTCAAAAAAACGAATGGGCAAGTTCATTAACTTTCGTAAATAGTCCGATACCAAACTAATATTAATGCGTGTTCCGATATGTAGAAAAATCCAAGAACGAATGGTTTCTATCGCCATTTGGCTGATGTGTAAAACCAAGTGCGCTCCCAATATCAAATAAATAAAATTAACGTCTTGATTTTCAATACCAACATCGACAATAGCTTGCATTAGGAAAGGAAAAACAACCTGTAATAGACTTCCTACTAATAGCCCCAAAAATAGCTGGACAAGGAGGGACTTATATTTCTTAAAGTATGAAATGATATAACTTAGATTACGTTTATCATGTTCATCGCCTTCTTTTAAATAAAAATCTGGAGTCGTTTCTAATAGTAATAAAACACCAATTTTAGTATTATTATCGTCCGCACCAGCAATCCAACCTTCTAAAAATTCTTCTTTGGTTAAAGTTCTCAAACCAACGGCTGGATCGCCAATAGTCACCTGTGTTTTGGTCGCTTTATACACTACTACAAAATGGCGTTGCTCCCAATAGGCGATACAAGGTTTTGGAAATTGTTCGGACAGTAACTGTTCGTATGAACTGACGACCCCAAGTGTTTGAAAGCCGATATGTTCAGCGGCTTCACTAACGCCTTGCAAAGAAATCCCTTCTCGATCTACATGCGTAATATCTCTCAAATATTCCAATGAATATAGGCGATCATGATATTTTGCGATCATGCGAAGACAAGCAGCACCGCAATCCATCGAATCGAACTGCTTGTATATTGGGAAGCTCTTTGCCATTGATTAATTACTACAACAAAAAGGAAGATTACTTCCTATATTTGGTTTTAATGGTTGTTTTTATAATATTATTCATACGCAAGAAAACCATATTTGTGTTGAGATTGCGTAATTTTCTAACAACGATTATTCTTATAAATATACTAATTCTATGTATAAGCAGTATATGTACAACTTATAGAATAGTGCGCTTTATAAAATATGTGTGTGAACTTATGATAGACGGACATTAACTTTTTTGTAGTTAATATCTAAGTGAAGCACAAATATAGATAAATGAATTAAATATTTGGAATTTATGATATGAATTTTGCAAATATGTTGTTTCAAGGTTCTGTTATAATTGTCAAGTATCCATTAAACAATAGTTATTACATATTAATAAACTATACTCACGTTTAAAAAATAAGCATAGTAGATAGTACACTAATGGTTTGAATAGTCTAATAATAGAATTAAATATTGAAAAAAACTTGAATATACCATTATTCGGGTATTTTTAACTTCTATAAAGGAATGTAACTTTGTGTTATATGGCAATAATATTATTTTAAAATGTATATAACTAGGCTTACCTTTTAAAGCCTGCGGCTAGCAGACAGATAATTCTGTAAAGGCACTTAGTGTTACGATTCATAAAAAATTATACAAATTCTTAAATCTGAGCAATAGCCCCAAGTTACTTAAGCTCAGTCATACATTTTTTTAGAATCTACTTGGTATTAGATTCAATATTCTTTATTAATTACAAATAACTTTCAGATGAAAATTAGCATAGCCGTTAGATTCAAGTATACTTTTCTTACATGTATTTCCATTTTTCTTTTTAACATTAGTATTTGTCAAGGGCAAGAAGCGACTATTGATAAAAATTTTAAAATAGTTGTTAGTGAAATGTTTTCTCCATCATTATCAGAGACAGATGGAGAAATAGAAATAGATATTAGTCAAATAGAGTTTGAAAACGAGGCTGAAGCGAAAAAGGTTTTTGAGTATTATTCTAAACATCCATGTCTAAATTTTGAATTAGAATTTGATAAAGCAAAAGTTCTAATGATAATATCCGATATGCCCTTTAGTTCAGATGGAGAGATGGACATTGATTATCTAAATAATCTACTACTACGTCGTTCCATAGCATTTGGTTTGCGCAACTAAATCTATTCTTATCTTTTGTATTGTTTTTTACGTTTTAAGCAAAAATTATAACTATGACCATAAAGAATATACTTTTTACTTTTTTATGCACCTTATCTTCTTTTAGCGTTTTCTGTCAAACAGCTTTTGTAACATCAAATAATGGATATCCCTGGGGAAGTAACACTTATGCTACTTGCATGAATAATGTTTTTGGAGTAGGTAGTTGGGATGATCTGGATTTTGAGACAGTATCTCCTACTGTTCTATTCTCGGCTTCTTATACTCAAATATATTTAGAAGGTGGGGATTTCAATGCCTCAGAATTAGCTACATTTATATCAACAAATCAGGTTCTTATAGAGAATTGGGTTACAAATGGTGGTCAGCTATTTATTAATTCAGCTCCAAATGAAGGAAGTAATATAAATATAGGATTTGGTGGAATTATGATAAATTATTCAGGCAACAGTTCTTTTGCAGACTGCGTTGTGGATGCACCAAATATTGCAAGCAATTGTTTAATTACGGATAGTCCTACTAACGTGACTGGAAATTTTCCTATATGTGGAACTTCGTACGCCCATGCGTATATCACAGGAACTAATATTGAACCAATATTACTAAACGATGCTACACTAAACCCTGTATTAGCTGAGATTTCTTTTGGTGCAGGAAGTGTCTTAATAGGAGGAATCACTTCAACAAATTTTCATTCTCCTCCGACAGAGGCAAAACTGCTCTATGAGAATATTTTAACAAATTTCTCTTGTAGTTTTTGTGGCCCAACCTACACGGTTCAAACGACTTGTAACTTAGGTGATGATAATAATTTTTTCGTCGATATTATTGTTTCAGATGCTGGTACCGATCCGATGGGTTATACTATCAGTGGTGCAGCAACATCAATTATAAATGCTGTTGGAACATATAGCTTCGGTCCTTTTCCAAATGGTACTGAAAATTTTACTATAACAGGCGTGACGGAAACAGATTGTATCAAAAACATATCAGCAGTTGGAGATTGCACCTGTCAGGATGATGATATGGATGGGTTTTCAGAATGTGAAGGTGATTGTGATGATAATGATCCTTTAGTTGTACCTGGAGGTGTAGAAATTTGTGGAGATGGCATTGATAACAATTGTGATGGAATAATTGATTTTATTGATGTAGATGGGGATACCTTTAATTTTTGTAATGGTGAAGATTGTGATGATACCAATGCGGATATTTTTCCTGGAGCACCAGAATTATGTGATGGTTTAGACAACGATTGTGATGGAATAGCTGACTCAGAAATTGTTGTTGATGCAGCAAATCCTTATATTGATACTTTTGATAATGCACCCATAGGTAGTACTTCTTGTGGAGCTACTTCTCCTGATCCTAATACAACATGGACTAATAACAGTCCAACAGGATTGACTTGGACTGTTGATGGCAATGGAACTCCATCGAGTAGTACAGGTCCTATAGATGATGTAACTGGTGGAGGACTTTATATATATGCTGAAACTTCAGGTTCTTGTAATGGTGGAAATGATGTATATATTCTAGAATCATGTCCATTTGACTTGAGCTCATTAACTGGATGTACAAATCTTAGTTTCTGGTATCATGCATTTGGTAGTGGTATAGGTGATTTCAATTTTGAATATTCTATTGATGGGGGAACTACTTGGATATCAATATTTAATATTACTTCTCAAGTACAAAATTCTAGTGCCGATCCTTTTATTGAGTTTTCAACAGGAATAGTGGGAACACCAATGATAACTGCTAGTACGAGATTTAGGTTTCATTATGTTTCTGGAAATAGTTTCACAGGTGATTTTGCCTTCGATCAGTTTAGTATTACAGGATCAAACTTAGATAATGTTGATAATGATATGGATGGATTTTCTGAATGCGATGGAGATTGCGATGATAGTGATCCTTTAATCGTACCTGGAGGTGTAGAAATTTGTGGAGATGGCATTGATAACAATTGTGATGGAATAATTGATTTTATTGATGTAGATGGGGATACCTTTAATTTTTGTAATGGTGAAGATTGTGATGATACCAATGCGGATATTTTTCCTGGAGCACCAGAATTATGTGATGGTTTAGACAACGATTGTGATGGAATAGCTGACTCAGAAATTGTTGTTGATGCAGCAAATCCTTATATTGATACTTTTGATAATGCACCCATAGGTAGTACTTCTTGTGGAGCTACTTCTCCTGATCCTAATACAACATGGACTAATAACAGTCCAACAGGATTGACTTGGACTGTTGATGGCAATGGAACTCCATCGAGTAGTACAGGTCCTATAGATGATGTAACTGGTGGAGGACTTTATATATATGCTGAAACTTCAGGTTCTTGTAATGGTGGAAATGATGTATATATTCTAGAATCATGTCCATTTGACTTGAGCTCATTAACTGGATGTACAAATCTTAGTTTCTGGTATCATGCATTTGGTAGTGGTATAGGTGATTTCAATTTTGAATATTCTATTGATGGGGGAACTACTTGGATATCGGTATTTAATATCAATACCCAAATACAAAACTTCAATTCTAGCCCTTTCATTGAACAGGTTATTCCCGTATCTGGTACACCAATGGAAACAGCAAATACACGATTTAGATTTAATTATGTTTCAGGATCCAATTTCAGAGGCGATTTTGCTTTCGATCAATTTAGTATAACCACTAATCTAGGAGCTATTCCAAGTTCAAGTATAACTATTGTTCAAGGAGGAAATACTACTCTTGACGCTGCTTTAACAGATGCAACTTGTTCTTTTGTTGCTTGGGTAACCGATCCAAATGATATTGCAGGTACTACTATTTCAACTGACCTTACAGGGACTATTGTTAATCCCTCTGAAACAACAACGTATTTCGCTGTTTCAGATTGCGATGGTGTAGAATGTATTAATGAACTAGTTGTTACTGTTACAGATTCTTGTTCAGATAATGGAACTTTAATTAGGATTGATTAGTATTAGTTGAATTTCTAACAAAAAAAGAAATAATATAAACATATACGAACGACATCGGGATACATTTCCGATGTCGTTTCTTTGTCTTATTACAAGATGGTATTATAACGGATGATTTAGAATTACAACATGTTTATAAAAATATTAAATATACATATTTCAAAACTACATAGTATGATACTTTGAAAATCTGCTTCAGAGCGAACTAGCTATGTCAGTATAATTTAAAGTGAATTTTGCTTACCGCACCAGAGTGACATCGCCTTTCAAAATTTCTCGATTTCCATTGATGTATTCAATATCAATAAAGTACACAAAAACGGCAGCATCCATCTCCTTTCCTCTAAATCGCCCATTCCAAGCAAAGTTGGGATCATTGGGAAGAAAGTCGTTTAGTTCAAAGACTTGATTCCCCCAACGATCAAAGACTTGGAAATTGTGAATATTAGCAACCGTATTTTCTTGTGCAAAGACCATGAATCCGTCATTCACGAAGTCATTATTGGGTGTAAAAGCATTCGGAATATACACGTCAATACTCTGATCGACCTGAAAAATGATTTGATCAGAAGCAATACAACCATTTTGATTGGTAATAGTCAGCGTGTAGGTTTGATTTTGAGCACCTAAAAAAGTCGGTTCTAAACAATCATCGCAAGATAATCCGATAGCAGGCGACCACTCAACCGTTTGAATCTCCGTTGAATTAATATTAGTGATGGTTTCAATATCATACGATTCTCCAATATTGAGTTCGACCGACGGTATTAGTTCGGTAAAAACGGAATCGACAAAAGGAATAACAACATCTGTGGTTAGTTCACAACCGTTAGCATCCATGATTTGAAGTTCATACACCCCGCTTTCAAGTTCAAGAAATTCAGTTTGCGTGAAGAAATTTTCACCATTATCAATGGAATACACATAAGGACTTAAACCACCTTCAATTAATGCTACATTAAAACCACCCATATCACCAAAACAAAGCGGTTCTTGAATATCCGTGACAATATCAGTTGGAATATCTTCATTTTGGGTTATCAATACAGAATCAATGCTTGTACACGAATTAATAGCGTTGGTAGCTGTCAAGTAATACATTCCAGCCGCATTGACCTGAGGATTGATAATACTTGTTTCGGTCAGAATATTTCCTGTTTCGGTGAACCAGTTGATGCTAATATTCTCCATATTTTCTACTGAACCATTGAGATTAAATGTCGTTTCTGAACAGGTCAATTCCATACTATCACCTGCTTCTACAATGGGTACATCTGTGTTTTCTTCAACAATTAAAGTTTCTGTCGAAAGACATCCATTTTCGAGATTTGTCACTACAATTTGATATGTACCTGCACTATTGACAATACTGTTTGAGGTATTGGTTGCACTAACAAAATTACCATCGTTTGTTGTCCATTCAAATGATAAATCAACCGTTTCTGCATGAAAAACATCGAGCGTTGAAATGGACTGTGCACAGGTAATCAGATTGGGAGTTGAAACAAATATTTCGGGTGCGTTTTGGTTCAAACTTACCTCAACACTGCTTCTTGCCGTACAACCATTTACAATATTAGTCACCAATAATTCATAGATTCCGTCAGATTCAATAAGTGGGTTGACTGTATTTTCATTTTCTAGAATTTGTCCACCTTCGGACGTCCATTCATAAGAAATATTTGATCCCATTGCTGAACCAGAACCGTCTAACACTAAAGTCGTTTCAAAACAAGTCAATTCAGTATCTTGACCTGCATTGGCTAAAGGTGGGTTAGTATTTTGATCGACTATGACAGAATCTATATTACTACAACCATTTTCTGTATTGGTAATTTGAACAGAATAAGTATTGGGTTCTGTAACAACTATAGCATCCAACGAACTTATCTCTATGTTGTCTACTGTCCAAGAATACATTACATTTTCTGAAGTAGAAGTAGCAGAAATTGTCGTTTCCTGTGTATTGCAAGTCAATAGTTCAGGCACTGATAGTTCCAGTTGTGGAATATCACCATTTTCAAAAACTTCAATACTAGCGGTACTGCTACACTCATTTTCTATATTTAAAACGGTCAACTCGTACACTCCTGCCCCGCTGATAGTTGGTGTTAACGTATTTCCGTTTACATCAATCGTTCCTTCTTCGGTTGTCCAGTTATATTCAAATAATCCTTCATCTAAACCCATCATGGCTTC
>JAHDFQ010000093.1:0-9256 GCA_020628085.1 Saprospiraceae bacterium | reverse complement strand
TCATTACCTGACGAACTTTGGTTGGCATCCAAAATCAAAGAAGACGTCCCACAATCCAACTGTTCGGGTTCGGCGATTACTGCTGTTGGAACAGCTACATCTTGACCAACCAATAATTCGTCACTTGCAGTACAGTTATTTTCCAAATCCGTAATCATCAATTGATATGTTCCTGATTGATTAACCAAGGTATTGATCTCGTTTGAATCCGTTTCAATGTTTCCGTCATTGGTTGACCATGCTATACTCACATTAGTAGAATTGGACATAAATGCTCCTTCTAATAAAATTTCGCTTGTCGTACAATTTAACATAGTGTCCAAACCAGCGTCAACCGTTGGGATAGCGACATTTTGCATCACATTTTGAGAAAATTCATTGGTACATCCATTATCAGTATCCGTCACTATTACGTTATAAATACCTTCCGTATCAACTGTAATTTGGTTTTGATTTAATTCGGAAAGTATTGATCCATTTTGGCTTGACCACACCAATGAATACTCATTTTCATTATCAAAAATCGTTTCAATATTGGTTTCTAAAGTTGTACAATTTAGGGTATCAGGTGTTGACAGTACTACTTCTGGCGCAATGATATTTTGCTCTACCTCAACGGTTGAAGTTGTAGAACAATCGTTTGCCGTATCAGTGATGATTAAAGAATATGCGCCTGGTGTTTCCACCGTTATTTGCAATGGATTTGCATCTGAATTGACAGTTCCGTTGTTACTCACCCATTCGTATGAATAATTTGAACCTGTACTCGATTGATCGGCGTTGAGTTGAATACTGGACGTTGTACAATCCAACATTTCAGGTGATTCGATAACTGCCATTGGAATATTATTGTCTTGCGTGATATTAACATCATCGGTAGAAGCACAACCATTATCTGGATTTGTAACCGTTAGTGTGTATGTTCCTGAGGCATTAATTTCTGGATTCAAGGTGTTTTCACCCGTTAAAATATTACCGCCATTACTTGTCCATGCTATATCAAAAGCAGGATTATCACTTGTACCATTTAAGAAAATTGACGTGGTTACACAGTTTAATTCTGCGGTCAACCCTGCATCTACTATAGGTACAGTCGTATTTTCATTGACCGTAATACTTTGTGTGTCGGTACATCCATTTTCAGAATTGGTAATAAATAAATCGTATTGTCCAGCTTGATTGATCGTCGGATTCGGAGTATTTTCACCAGATAAAAAGTTACCATTTGTACTAGACCAACTGTATGTATAATTTGAGTTATTAGCTGTTGCCGAAAGATTGATTTCGGTATTCGTACAGGTGATAATGTCAGGATTTTCAATCATAACACTTGGAGGAGTGTTGTCTTGTTCAATTATCAGACTTTCAACACTAGAGCAGCCATTTTGAGTGTTCACTACTTCGATGCTGTATTCGCCAGCTTGATCGACGGTAATGGATGTTTCGTTAGTATTTCCAGAAATATTTCCGTTGGTAGTTGACCAATTATAGGTCCAGCCTGCACTAGAATTGACGCTTAAAATAGCCGTTTCGTTTGTACAATTCAAGTTCTGATTTGCACCGATCGTTACATCAGGTGCGGTGCTATTGTCTTGAATATCCAAAGCATTACTAGCTGTACAACCCGTTGCGGTGTTCGTTACGGTATAATTGTAAGTTCCTGCTGCATTTACTTGCGGATTTTCGATATCGTTATTTGAAATAAAACTTCCATCTATAGTTGTCCATTCATAAGTAAAATCTGTCCCAAAAGAAGAACTTGTTATAGGTATTAAATTAATAGTAGAGTTATTACAATCAATCGTTCCATCGCTTGCATTGGTTTGTAAATCGTCGAGCGAAAAACTGACTGAACTTATAATTTCACAGGTTTCGTTGATATTATTGCTATTGGTAACCGTTGCGACAAGCTGATATTCGATAGGTTCAGAAATAGTCGCCGTTGGTGTCAAACTGTTTGGATCACTCAGCCCTGTAGCCGGTTGCCATTCAAAACTAACAACATCACCTATGACTGTTCCTTGCAAAGTCGTTGTAAACGGAATATCACTTGAACAGAGTGCTGCGCCTTGCCCCGCATTGATGCTCACTCCTGTAATATTTAATGCCGTTTCAGCCGTACAACCACTAAGTGTATCTGTGACTAACAATTGGTAGATACCTGCACTATTGACCACCGGACTGATTTCATTTTGACCAGATAAAAAGTTTCCATCTTGGGTTGTCCATTCATATACTAGATTCTCTCCTGTGGATGTTCCTAAGCTATTGATTTGTACATCTTCACAAGCAAAAACGGCATCTTCGGCCATTGCTATGGGCGGTTCACTAACCACCACTTCAATACTTACATTATCATTGCATCCACTAGCGGCATCCAATAAAAACAAGTTATATGTTCCTGAACCGTCAACGGTTGGAGTTAATGTATTTCCACCAGATATGATTGTACCCCCGTTGGCGGTCGTCCAGCTAATGTTAGGATTATCGCCAAGTATAGATTGCGAGGCATCTAAGGTGAGTTCGGTAGTTGTCACATCGCAAGGTAAATTGATCTCTGTTTCAGCAATAGCATCTACTTCTGCAATAAATATTTCGGTTAAAACGAGGCTATCACAACCGTTTTGGGCAGTATATACATCTTCATATACACCTGCTTCGCTTTGAAAAGCCCCACCTACAAAAAGTTCATTTCCTTGACAAAGGTATTCAGATGTTTCAAAAGTAACACTTGAATTATTCGTAACGGTTATTCGTTCAAAACATATCGTTTGGTTATTTACAGAACCACCTGTTGAACTCGTAATACCCCAAGTAACGAAAGTATCCCCATTGAAAACATCATTAATAATATCATAGGTTACATCCATATATAAGATTCCGTCAAAAAACACTCTAAAATTATTGGTTGCTGGATTCCAAGAAATATCGACACTATGATACCCTCCATCTTCAATATTGTATCCAATACTTGTTGGACCGAAAACAGGAATTTCTACATTTCCATTTCTGTTAATCGCAATATGATCCTGTGGAATATCGTATCCACCTCCATTATCCCAAGTATCAAACTCTACAATCCAAGATTCAAGGATTCCTTGTGCGCCAATTCCACCACCTGTTCCACCGCAAGAAACAAATCCATTTGGTTGATAGACTAAAGTAATTCCATCTGCTCCATTTGCATCGATATCCCCAAAATTAAAGGTAAAATTTTGATCGAATGGTTGGGCGAAGTCTATTTCTACTGGATACCAAACACATCCCGATTGGCTAGTCTGTTCTTGTGTTAATTGAACACAATTTAAATTTGCTCCTAAATCCACGGGAAAAGCCGTACCGTTTAATTCAAAGGGTTGACTAAAAGGATCGGAGACTCGAACAGAAAATGTTCCTGTTCCGCCACCTTCTTGCCATAGACGTATGTGATAGGTTTCACCAGGAAATAAGCCATCCAAGGTTACTTGCGGCATATCATCTTCACCACAATTAAAATCTTGATAACAACCATAATCAAAAGGGGCTATTCCATCACAAGCATCCCAATAAACAATTAAAGAAAGATCATCTAACGTTCCTGCAAGTGTTTCGATGGTCACAACACCAGAGGCGGGAGGTGTAAAACTCAACCAAAAATCGTTACCGCTATATTCACCACAAGCCGTATATTGATATTCAGAATCCGTTGTTCCAGCGTTATTAAACTGAATAAATGCACTCAGATCATTTCCTATAGGCGTAGCAGAACAAGGATCGTCACCAGCATATAAATATGCGGAACAACATAGAAAAGATAGCAAGAAGATTACCTTTTTCATATTGAAATAAGTTTTGGCTAAAAAAATTGGCTTTTGGAGATTGTAAGGATATAGTTATATGCAGTATAAACTGTCCGTAAAATAAGAAACGCTTCCCAAAATCTTATGATTTGGAAAGCGTTTCTTGTTAAAAGTTGATATTAAATCGTACTTGTGACAAATATTCTATTCTAATACTACTTTTTTAACAAGACTTGCACCTTGTTGGTCTGTTAGTTGTACAAAATATATTCCTTTTTGTAATCCTCGAATATTGATATTTGAACCGTTGTATATATCTGTTAATAACATTACCTGCTGACCTATATTGTTATAAATTTGCACATCAAATGCTTCGTTTAAGTCTGTATGAATTTGGAAGAAATCACTAGTCGGATTTGGATGTATGTTTACACGAGCTTGCAGTTCTATACTTCTTGTACTGGTTATAAAATTACAATCTACATCTGATATTTTAGAGACGCCTGTACTGGTGGCTACCCAAATGTTATTCTCGTTATCAATAGCCAGTCGGCGTACAACTGGTCCAACCAAACCATCTGAAACATCTAGATCTTTCCAAATGACACCGTCATAATAACTCACTCCGCCTTCTGTTACCAAATAATCTACATACACACCTGCCCAAATGCAGCCGTTGTTATCCACAAGAACATCTTCCACTGGGTTTAATTTATCAGGTGGTGGTAACTCAAAAATTATTTCATGGTTGGTTACAAAATTATAATCCGTATCAAAAACGCTGATCCCATCACTGTTTCCAATCCATATGTTGTCTTGTTGATCTATGGCAATAGATCGGATTTTATCATTCAACAAACCTTCGTCTTCAGTAATTGCTGTAAAGTCTGAACCATCAAAAATACGTACACCACCAAGACTTGTACCAAGTAAAACGTTAGTGGCTGAACCTTCTGTGATAAAATTGACTCCTCCAAACGGCAATCCGTCAGCAGTAGTATAAGAAGTCCATGTCCCATTTTCTAAAATCGACACACCGTCATTGTTTCCAAACCAAACTTGATTGGGAATACTAGCATTAATATGTTTTATTCGATTATCCGCTAATCCTTCATTGTCTGTATAATTAACAAAATTTGTACCGTCAAATCGACTAACGCCAAAGTCTGTTCCTACCCAAATCACACCATTTTCATCGCTAGCAATTGCGGTAATGGCATTATCAATTAACCCATCAGCAGTGGTATAATTTGTAAAATTAGAACCATCAAATTTAGAAATACCGTCTTGTGTTCCAAACCAAACATTTCCCTGATTATCAGTGGTTAAAGCATTAACAGCGTCGTTTACTAAACCATCAACGGATGTGTAATTGGTAAAGGTTTGTGCAGAAGAAAAGCTAAAAGCAGCAGTAAGTAATAAGAGTAAAATGTATATTTTTTTCATTGTTTTAGTTTTGAATGATTCCATGATTATAAAGTTTCTCGCCCACCTATTTAGATATTAAAAACTTGCATGTTCACTTCTTGATTATCCGAATTTTCTACTTTTGAATAATAAGTTTTTGGACACGGATTCCGTTTTCTGAATAAGCATAAACGAGGTATAAGCCAGCGGATAATGAATGCGTATGGACGTCTATATTTTGTTGTTGATCTATATTTTGACGTTGGATTTGAACACCGTTGATTGTTTTGATTTCTATTTGATTTGCTGGTTCATCTAATTCAACCCGAACGGTATTTGTAGCAGGATTTGGATACAGATTGATGCCTGTAGTTTGTATTTCGACGGTATTCGTCAGCATGTTGGTAGCGTTCGGAGTCGGTGACATTTCTACGAAATTACCTGTTCCATTAGGCAAACGACCTGTTGAAATATCGGTTGTTTGTTCACCAAATTCGTATTGATCTAAAATCGCATTTTCGGCGTAAGCTAGTACGATCGCTTCACCATCATTAGAGAGTTTAAAATTAGCATGTAGTTCGCCCTCGCTACCGTCTTCATCCGCCCAGATCAGCAAATATCCATCGGCAGGAATCGTTACATCGGGTAAAGCCCATTTGGTGACGTTATCAAGTTTATCGCTCAAATATAAACCTGCCGTAGAGACATCATTGTCAGTTGTATTGTACAATTCAATCCAGTCCTCAAACTGCTCATTTTCGTCGGTAATCGTAGTTTCGTTATCTGCCATAAACTCATTGATGACAATATCTCCGACATTAAGGGGAGTTGTAATGGAATAAAATTCATAAGCTGCTCGTTCAGGTGAAAAACGACCTGATTCTTCATTTTCGGCATAGATATAATATTGAACACTATTACTTTCTGCTTGAATCGTTGCACCATAAATCCCATCATTAGCAATACCATTATCTACAATTCCATCATCCAACATAGCTACTGTTTGAAAGATATTATTACCATTAAATCGGTAAGCGAGAAAGCTATTTTCAGCATTATCAATAGCAGCAGTTATCGTAAAAGGTTGACTGTTCAACTCGATAGGACTTTCGATATTGGAAATACTTGGAGCGTTTGTAATGCCTTCATAACTCATTAAATAATCTGTTCTAGCATCCATCAAATCCTTAATTCCTGGGTATTCTACCAAGTCCGTCACGGTCGTATTTATATTATGTTGAAAGTCTTCGTAGGTATAGAATTTATTAGTGTCCGCTGCAACTGCTTCATCAATTAAACTTTGAAATACTTGTGCTTTATCGTAGTAAGATTGATTGACAAAATTTTCTTCAACAATCGTTCTGATATGCGCCAAATACATACGTCGGTAAGTATCATTTTCAAATAAGTTTCGCATCAACGGACGTGGATAAACAGATACACTTTCGTAATGTAACAATGGATCCATTGTTTTAGCGGAAGCGATAGAAAAACCATCAAAATATTCAGAGGCATCAGCCAAACGGAAACTAGCAAAAGACTGGTTTAAATCCCAAATAATGGGGTTAAATTGTCCATTGTCATCTTGATATAAATAGAAATTCTGGGCATAGCCCACGTAAGAATCAAAATTTACTAAGACATAATTAAACGCATGCATCCATAAGGTTCGATCAATATTTAGAATCGTTTCGATATTATTTGGATCATTGTTCAGTACCTCAATCATCTGACTCAATTCATTCCAACCATTATCTGAACGCATATCGTAATATGGGAAATAAGCACTAGAATCTGCTCCCAAATAGGTCAAATTAGAATTATCACCATCAAAATCAAGTATTTCTGGGTTACATTTGAAAAAAGCATTTTCATTATTGCCATAATGCTTCGCTAAAAAATCATTGTTTACGGCTTCAACATTCGTATATACGCCCCAAAAAACATCGTTAATATAGACTTTTGCAAAATTACATTCAGATGCTGGCATGTATTGCCGTGCAATATCGTAGGATAAAATCTCTCGAACAAAGGACGGATCTTGGATGACATTGCTGAGTTTTATTTTTTGAAAACCTTCATAACCCTGATCGTTGATATAATCTAACTTAATATTAAATGGATTTTTTGCTCGATCTACACTAACGGAACTAAATCCTTTGTATCGAATACCAACGCTATCTATTGGTGTTCCGTTGATTTCAACAGATGCTAGCAGTCGTTCCTTTTCGCCTGCTACATACAAGTCATCTAAGATTTGATCCCAGTTATCTTGTTCAAAGTATATTTTGATGTCCTGAATTGCTTCAGGTGCATAAAAGTCGGATTGTGCTTGGATTTGAGTGATACTAAAAAACAAGATTAGGTATCCTATGGTTAGATACTTTTTATATAAGCGCATGCTACTAATTTATTTATGTGAACAGGCTCAAGCCCGTCCTACAGTTACTTCAAAAGCGAAATTTTCTGAGTGGTAAAAGATTGATCGTTGAATAATATTTTTACAAAATAAATACCGTTCAAATTGTTAGAAATATTTAGTTCTGGAGTTCCGTTTGAATGATTTTGTATAGTTCGACCTAGCATGTCAATGATTTCTATTTGTCGAATATGTTCTAATGAACCCGTCAGTTGAAAAATACCCGTTGATGGATTGGGACTAATCATTATTTTTTCAGAACCAGCCAAATCATTAATAGAAGTTAACATACAAAAATTCTCTTCTAACACACCTTGCGAGAGTAATGCTTGAATCCCAGGATAATCACAAGTGTATCGAAAAGCTTTTTGAGAATCGTTAGCATATTGCCAAATAATGTTACCATTTTCATCTGCTTCATACATATATGACCCTGAAAGATTAACGAATACATTTCCATTAGGCATACTGTTAGCCGCTGATTGTCCATTCGCATCATCATTACAAAGGTGCGTCCAAGACGGTGAAGCTGGTGCATAACCATCATTTGATGTCAAGTCATAATTATATCCATCTGCTGAACGAGGTAATTCTAGTGCATCTACTTGAGATCCATTTCCTGTTGGGCCTTCATTATTAAAAAAGTGTAAATAGCCGCCTCTTGGGCGTCCATCATCAGGAATAAATCGAACATCATGAACAGGTCCGTCAATCAATTGTGGCCCGTCGTAACCATAATTACTAGGATTTCCCCAACGGTATAAAAAGTCTCCACCTTTACCTGAATTTCCACCAGTATGCCCAGCCGCTTCTTCGGTTGTTGTACTGTGATCTATGATAAATACTTCGCTCAAATATCGGCAACTAAAAGCAATCTGATCCAATTCTTCATTGTAATCAATACCATTGGTGTGCATCCAATCACCACTATTGTTATTTCCACCACCGCCACCACCTGGGCCACCGCCACCTGGACCACCGCCTGAACTCCCCGTTGTGGCAACATTAATATCTAGTAATTCTGGATGATCTGAAACAACTCCAAAATTAGGCTTATTAGGATCAACATCTTGTATCAAATGATCAAAAATATGCCATTCCCAGACAATTTCTCCACCACCATTTCCGTCTGGTTGCACCTCAATAAAATGTGTCGGATATTTTGAAGCATTATCTTCGTAGCCCATGGCCTGCATTTCTGCCGCTGACTTCACTTCCCAAGCTGTAATTAAAACACCATTGTTGGGCATCAATGTTAAATCGTGATGTGCTACATAGGATGAACTATTATAGGTGAATTCCCAAATTACGTTACCGTCTGGATCAATTTCTTGTACCATTCCACCAACAGCGGGCCCGTTTAGAATGACATTTGGTGCAATAGCGCCCCGCATGAGATTTCCGTCTTCTTTGAGTAAAACTGTATAATTACAAGGTCGATCTAAATTCCACCTGTGAGCGATGTCTCCATCTGCATCAATTAGATATGTGGTATTACTTCCTTGACTATTATACAAAGCATATCCGTCAAATTGAGCAAACAGATTTGTAGAAAAGCATATCATTGTGAGTAATAAACAAAAAGCTAAATGTTTGAATTGCATATTTTTATTTTGAAATTGAATGTTTTGTATGACTATATGGATGTATA
>JAHDFQ010000092.1:13982-19357 GCA_020628085.1 Saprospiraceae bacterium | reverse complement strand
TTAGTTGTCTAAATCAAAACTTTTTACTCCTCTTTTAAATAACGTTCTACCAATATATTCTGATGGTGAATTTGATGACCAACGATGATATAAGCTAAGGCTCTTGTGCTAAACGGGTGTCCACTAGCAGTTCCTACATGCAGCATATTTTCTTCTGTAAATGAATAAAAAAGAGCTTTTGAAGATGCTCGAACCAAAACAAATTCATCTAATAAATCTGAAATCGTTCGATGACTGACATCAGCAACATCAGCAAAAACATCTTGATCGAAACCAGGTATTGGTGTCATGTCATTTCTTCCGATCCGTAAGGCCCGATATTGCATCACACGCTCTGTATCAATCATGTGTTGAATGACTTCTTTGATCGTCCATTTACCTGTTTCATAGCGATAATCAGCTTTCGATTCAGGTATTTTTGTACATAAATCTGTGAAAAAGTCAAACGAATATGTAAGCAAATCCTGAATACTTCCTTCTGGGACTTTTCCTACGTAGGTATGATAATATGGGGCGTACTCATTGCTATTTGGTCGTGCCATGATCTAAATTGTTTATTTGAACATCAAAGTTGTAATCTCGTCAAAATTAATGGAAAAAAGAACACGAAGTCAATAGAAATGAATATTTCGATCAATTTGTTGTAAAAAGACCGAAAAAGGAGTTAAAAATAAATATGGTGAGTAAGTGAGTAGCTACAATGTTAAGTCTTTGATAAACAATGAATAAATTAAAATCAGACTGGCAACCGCAACAATCCAATATCTAAAATCTTTGTAATAGACTAATGTTTTCTCTGTGGACATATCTTTGGTTTTATGAATAAGAAAAATGAACTATTTCTTACTCATAATTGCCACAAAAAGGATACCATCACATTTTTTTATAATATGTGTATTTAATTTATGTATCAGATAGGTTTTACAAAAATTCTAAGTTTGATTTTTTCACGAAATTCCCTTTACATCTAGGGCATCACGGATTCCATTTCCAAGTAAATTAAATGCTAGAACGAGTAATGCAATGGCCAAGGCAGGAACTAAAGCAAGGGAGACTTTACCGCTGATGGCATACCCATAATTTTCATTGAGCATTGTTCCCCAAGAAGGCGTAGGTGGCTGAATGCCAAATCCCAAATAACTCAAACCTGCTTCAATTAAAATCGCAGTAGCAAAATTGGCACTGGCAATCACCATCACTGGACCAAGAATGTTGGGTAAGATATGACGCATCAAAATACGAGGCGTTTGAAAGCCCATGCTTCGTGCTGCTTCTACAAATAAAATCTCTTTGTATGCCAGGACTTGTCCTCGGACAATTCGTGCTACATCCACCCACATCGTAAGTCCAACAGCAATAAAAATATTCACAATACTTTTACCTAAAGCAAGCACAATGGCAAAGACCAACAGTAAAGTAGGAATAGACCAAACGGTATTGATTAGAAATGAAATAACGGTATCGACACGACCTCCAAAATAGCCCGCAATAGCTCCTAATAAAATTCCTATTGTTAGTGAAATGACGACTGCTATTAAACCCACTAGAAGTGAAATTCGGACACCAATAATCAATCGACTGAGCATATCTCGTCCAAAACGATCTGTTCCTAAATAAAAGGTTTGGGTATACATTTGTTCTTGTTCTATTACTTTTACAACATCTGATTCAACAACCCTAATCAATTCATTATCAACGTTTTGAAAAACATAATCTTTGTCTTTTTTTTCGATATTCTTTTGAGTTAATGCTAAAGGATAGACTACATCTAACAGGTGTAAACGATGATAAATAGGCACACTATAGTCCTCTGCATCCGCATATTCTTTTGCGAAAATAGAGTCACCTAAAATCTGATAATTTTCAATTGGAAGCAATTTATAAACACTAGATTCACCTTGCCATAATCGGCTAATTATATTCCTTTTTTGAACGGGAATATTTTTTCTTACCGCTAATATTTGGCAAGAAAATCCAGGGTTTTTAAGGGCAATTTGAGGAATTTGATTATTACCATTTGGAGTAGCATCGGGAACTAAAACGTAGGCAAATATCGCTAAAAAACAGGCTATACCGATCACAATAATACCAAATAGTGCAGGCTTGTTTTTACGTAACCGCTGCACGGCTTTTGCCATTGGAGAATTGATGTTTTTCGTTTGCAAAATCTATATTTTAACCTTATTTATTCTTGGTTTTACTACAGCAAATAACAGCGTTATTCGCAGAGAAACACAAAGTTATAAAATAAGGTGTTCTGTATAAAAACTAATCAACAACCATAGTGACTTCGTCTAATTGCTGTTGTTTTATATTTTCTGGCAGGGTTCGATATTCGTATTCTTGATTTCGTAATTGCGGTGTAAATCCTGCATCAATAATGGCTTGCTGGATACCATCAGCTGTAAATCGGAAGGCTGCACCAGCCGCTGAAACCACATTTTCTTCAATCATAATACTACCAAAATCATTTGCTCCAGCATGTAAACAGACCTGTGCCACCTGCTTACCAACCGTCAACCAAGATGCCTGAATATTAACCACATTTGGTAACATGATTCGGCTCATAGCAATCATTCGGATATACTCATCGCTTGTACAGGTGTTTCTCGCACGCTTAATTTTCTTTAAAATGGTGTCTTCATCTTGAAATGGCCATGGAATAAAGGCTAAAAATCCTTTTGCATCAGCGGGCTTTTCAGACTGTACTTGACGAATATCTACAAAATGCTGCATCCGTTCTAAATTCGTTTCTATATGTCCGAACATCATGGTTGCAGACGTTGTTAAACCAATTTTATGCGCTGCTCGCATGACATCTAACCATTCTTTCCCACCACATTTTCCTTTAGAAATAAGGCGTCGTACTCGATCACTTAGTATTTCTGCACCTGCCCCTGGCAAAGAATCTAAACCTGCATCTTTCAAGGCTTGTAATATCTCAATATGTGTTGATTTTTCTAACTTCGTGATGTGTGCGATCTCTGGTGGTCCGAGAGCATGGAGTTTTAAATTTGGATATAATTCCTTTAATTCGCTAAATAAATCACAATAATATTGTAGACCTAAATCGGGATGGTGTCCACCCTGCAAGAGTAATTGTTCCCCACCAAAAGCGAAGGTTTCATCAATTTTTTGCTTATACTCTTCTATTGTAGTAATGTAGGATTCTTCGTGCCCTGGGCGACGATAAAAATTACAGAATTTACAGTTGGCAATACAGACATTGGTTGTATTAGAATTTCGATCAATAATCCAAGTGACGGTTTCGTTCGGTACGTGTTTTTGGCGCATAGCATTGCCTACATACATCAACTCTGCAGTTGTTGCATTTTCAAATAAATACACACCTTCTTCTGCTGTCAGAAATTCAAAATTCAATGCTCTTTGTAATAAGTTATCTGTATTCATCATTACTTATTTTAGTCTTTCTAAACAAATATACAAAATGAGACGGGTTAACACACAGACTAGGCTGGGTATTCCACATAGTTGCGTGGCGTTTCATATAAGCGAACTCCCAAATCATATTTATCGTCTAACTTAGCCCGTAGCTTTTGCCAAACCACGTAACATATATTTTCGGCTGTTGGATTGAGGTCTTTAAACTCAGGTGTATCCAAGTTCAGATTTTTATGGTCGAAGCGTTGTTCAACTTCCACTTTAATCAAATCTTTTAAGATTTTTAAATCAATCAAATATCCCGTTTCAGGGTCAACCTCGCCCGTTACACGAACTTCTAGATCATAATTATGTCCATGATAATTGGTGTTGTTACAAAGCCCAAAAACAGCTTTATTTTTTTCATCTGACCAACTCGGGTTGTGCAAACGATGTGCTGCATTAAAATGTGCTTTTCTATAGGCTGAAATTCGCATAGTTTTTTATAATTATATGAATCTGTAGTTCGATTAAATATATATCAACCAAACATTTTTTTGATAGATAAGTTTGTATATCAACGTAAAAACGGCTATCTCCTGTTTGGAAATAGCCGTTTCTATAAGTTTAATTGATGTAAATCGACTTTACAAGCCATCAATGACATAGGTTCCTTTGGGACGTTCAAAAGCCTTCTTTTTTGTATTGGGTTTAAACGCAATATTAGATACGTCAATATCTGTTACATATTCTCCTTTGTCTTGATTATCAGTCAACATATATGTTTTATAAGTCGTTGGAAGCGTGATTCCATCAACTGTTTTAAAGTCATGCAAGGTCATAATTTTTTCAGGGGAATGATCACCATTTTTAAAATACTTAGGATACGAAACAATGTATCTTAAAGCTTTTAATTGATGTGTTTTTTTATCGTAATAATTAATATAATAATCATCTGGGGCATCACCTGTTCCTTTTTCAAAGGATATCTTAACGGCATCATACATCACGCTGTCTAAGGATTGATCGGCTAACTTTTCCAATTGCACCCCTGCACCGTCGAAGTTAAATGGTTGTGCTAAAAAATAGATCGGTGTCAAAGCCCAAAATCTAAGATTATAATCAAAGTTAGCAGTATCTTTCATTGTTACCCAGGCATCATGACCATCCCAACCGAAGGATTTTGATGCATCTATTGCGTCTTGATGAACGGCTTTATTACTCCAAGTATCAACTATTTGCGTGGTGTTTCTTCTAGCTCCTTTACCTCTTGGTTGATAATCAAATTGAAAGCTGATAGGTCCGTTGTTGTACCATTTTTCTAATCCTCCATGTGCTTCCATCGCTTGCCAGACTAATCTTCCTGCTTCAGTGCTATTCAACTGTTTTTTAGCTTTTGATACTCGCTCTTTCACCCAGCTTTGAGGTACTTTTGCAGTGTCTGTAGTCATATTATCTTTTGCCGCTTGATTTTGACAACTCGTCAAAAACAGAAATCCTATGACGTAAATAAATATTTTGTTCATATGGTTTTATAATGTTTTGAAAACTTAATTTATTAAGCTATCTAGTGGATTGATTTGAATAACTAAAAGCAACTGTGATATGAATTTGTTCTGTGATTGAATGTATCCTCGTAAAAAGGTATATCGTTTGTCTTTCGACAGACACCTTGAACGCAAAAAGCGGCTATTTCTACTAAAGAAATAGCCGCTTTCATTATGTATAAAACATTAAATTTATTCTACATCAACGCCTCCGAAATCAAATAATAAAGAAAAACGCAACGTGTTATCTAATGGATTTCGTTGGTTAGTCGTTGGTACTAAATAAGAGAAATTCAAACCAAAAACATTGTATTTCAATCCTAATCCAACGGTGAAGAATCGACGATTTCCTTTCAATCGGTGTTCGCTGTAGTATCCTGCACGGATCGCAAACTGCTTATCGTACCAGTACTCTACACCCATAGAAAACATCAATTCTTGAAGTTC
>JAHDFQ010000092.1:7429-13882 GCA_020628085.1 Saprospiraceae bacterium | reverse complement strand
ACTGCTTATCGTACCAGTACTCTACACCCATAGAAAACATCAATTCTTGAAGTTCCTCACTACCACTTTGTGCATCTCCGAAAGAACTAAAAATACTAGAAACAACTCCTTGTTGTTTGTAATCTGCTACACCATCTTCTGGGTCTTGATCGCAAAGACTTTCTCCATTTTCGTCTGTCTCTGTACATGGTGTTGGTACTAATAATTTATTAATATCCAAAGCAAAGGTAATCGTATTAAAATCATCAATTCTATAATCCCAAGCTGCTCCAATTCCCAAATTTGCAGGAATAAAATCTCTATCAACTGATCGAGTATAAGTGACTTTTGTACCAATATTTGAAATAGCTGCTCCGATTGTTAAATCAGAACCATATTGTCCTACGTCTAAGTCCGTTTTATAGGTAACAGAAATATCTGCTGCTCCACCATGTGCTGGGCGAATATCAACATTATTGACTTGCTGTCCAGATGCTAAGTTAGAGAATAAATATTTACCTGCAATCGAAGCAGAAAAATTATCTGTTAGCTTACGAGAATAAGCTAAAGCGACCTCCAATTCATTAGGATTACCTGTTCCTGTTGAAGTACCATTGATATCGGTAAAATTGATTTCTCCCAAAGAAAAATAGCGAATGCTTGCGCCAACCGCTTGTTGATCGTCTAGTTTTCTAAAACCAGACAAATACGTCAAATAAACATCACTTAATCCAAGTGAACGTAACCAAGGCGTATACGTTGCTGAAACACCTAAATCATCTTCTGCAAAAACTAGTTTTGATGAATTAAAGTGCATGGCATTGGCATCAGCAGAGATCGCTATTCCAACATCACCCATTCCTCCTGAACGTGCGTCTGGAACAATTCTCAAAAACGGTAATGCTGTAATAATGGTATTTGGAATACAGTTTCCATCTGGACCGATAACACATCCTTTACCAGGATCATAAAGTGATTGAGCGGTTACATTTTCGACACTGAAAAGTGTAACGAATAATAGGCATGTGATTGTTATAAAATTTTTCATTTCTTATGATAAGTTTAGTATCGCTTTCTTCAAATTTTGTGCAAAAGTACTTAATAGTTTGATGACATTCAATTTTCTGACCAGAATCAAAAAAAGTCATGTTCTTTTATACTCCGTGATTAAAAATAGGTTTCGGAAATCGGGACAAGGGAAGTGTTGCTTTGAAAGCTAACTACCAAACGCCCACTTATTTTTATTTATTGTCGTATTGTTAATAAAATCTTAAAATTATTTTGTTCTCGGACAAAAACCGTGGTCAATCAGAAATAATAATTATTAAGTGCCTGTGAAACGATAATTTTATTTCTGGTTGACTTGAACACGGGGTTTGGGAGAAAACTATTTATTTAATAATCACTAGCTTTTCCAGATCACTTTCTACTATAAAATTATCTGAACCTTCTACTCCGCTTCCAAGTTTTACTTTATATACGTAAATCCCTCTTGCTAGGTCATCTCCATTGTCACCTCTTCCATCCCACTGTATCGCTTTTACTCTGAAACCATCAGAAGGTAATTGTTCTTCGATAGTCTTAACGAGTACACCTGTGATACTGTATATTCGGATGTCTACATTTAACACTTGATCTGATAAATTATGCTCAAATTGGAAATTGGTATTCGTCGAAAACGGGTTAGGGTAATTTAATACCTGTTCTAAGGCTGCTACCGCAGATTCTGCTACAACGAACTCCGTTGAGCCTTCTGAAGAATTATTGGATACATCCCAAGCTTTGACACGAATACTGTGTCGTCCTGGCTCAATATCAAATAATGGAAATCGAACTACTCCTTTAGTGTAATCATCTAATTCTGCTTCGTAAAAATCGTTTAATAGATATGTATTTTGAGAATCTTCATCCAATATTCCCGTTAGATCATGACCGACACTATTTCCTGCGACGTTGATTCCATTATCATCTTCAAGCTTGACGAATAAAACAGGATTTTCATCGGTAATGCCTCCAAATACAAAGTCTTCATTGTTCATAAATACTTCGACCAGTGGGCCTTCATCGTCGTTAGTTATGTCTTCATCTGTGCCTCCAATAACGATATTTTCATAACTACCATTGGCGTCCCTCTCTCCATCTTGAGCATAATAGCTTATTTTTCCATTTCCGAAGGTGTAATTAATGTCTTTTGGAACGACAAAGGTAAATTCAAATGTTCCGTCTACTACACTCGCCGCTCCTTTAAAAATTATATTTTCTTGGACCGTAAAACTAACTTCATTGCTACCTTCGTCTTGCCCTAGTGTTTTAATAGTAATTTCTTTATCAAAAATAGTTGGAAATACCTGACCATTGAAATCACTAATGATCGTTCCATTGTCATCTTCTACGTGTCCTGTAATCGTTACCCTTTGTAAAGCACGTAAGGTATCAGAACTTACGGCAGTCACTACATTATCATTGATACTTGTCGTAGCAACATTATACCTTGGTAAAGCTAAATTCATACTAGGATCTCCCAAAAGGGTAAATTTCCTGGAGTTTTCGGTAAAACCAGAAGAAGTATTCGTGTTTTTGGCAAGTCTTAAAATTTCTCCAAGTGCTGGATATATACCATCTTCATTAGGAACAAATAATTGTTCAAATGCTGCTCGTGTGAGTCGTTCATTGGAGGTTGAAAACACCGCTCGTACGGTTGTAAACAATCCAATAGAACCGCCATTTTCTCTGATTAAGGTACGCTCGCCTGCTGTTGTAAATGCAGGGTCATCGTAGCCTGAAAAGGAACAAGTAGCCGTTACCAGAAGTGGATTGTGATCCGTATTACTCCAACCTTCAATGTCTTGAAGGTTTAAGACTCGTTCTTGTGTCCATCCTTTAGAACCACCGTGTCCTAGGTAATTCATCACCAAGACTCCTTGAAACATCGCTTTATTAATGGCTTCCGTTACTTCTGGATATTTTTCTCCTCCTGGTGTAGAAACTTGTCGGTAAGCATCCAAATAAATTTTATCCACATTGAACTGATTGTAAGTAGTATCCACATATTCTGCAATACCATCTGAATCTCTCATATGGCGATCATCGTCTTCATCATCGGCTATAAAAAGCAGTCTATTTCTCCAATCACCTTGCATTTTTGGGTTCGTATCATATTTGATGATTTTATTGACCACTCCCTGCGCTTCAGCGTTGGTTTTAACAGGTAATCGTCCTACGGCTAAATCTACAGAACCTGCCAAATTAATACCCTCATTATCTGAAAGTAAAACGAAATAATCATCGGACGGAAACGCTTTTATAGGTGCTAGCGACTGCACGGTTTCATACACAGGTATGTGATTGCTCTTACTTTCAAAGGTGTAAATTTCTCGTGCATCAAATGATCCGTCACCAAACAATAGAACATATTTTAGTTTTGGACTTCTATCATGGAGCATTTTTAGAAAATCCCGAATGGCTGTTGGGTCAAGGCGACCAGATGAAAATTCATTATAAATATCATCTACCAATACCATTTCTACGTCTAACCCACTATGATCTTTCCGATGTTGCGCCAACTGCGTGGCTTCGTTTTCAAAAATACTAGGATAGATCAATATCATATCCATATCATCCAAACCATGTAAATTTTGATTTGGTATTTCACCTACGGAAGTTGGAATTGGATAATCTACATTATTTTGAAAAGCAATAAACTCTTTCAAGACATTCGTTTCTACTCCAAAAGAAAATTGATTTTGGGATACATTACCTTCTAATCGTGTTGGAAAAAGTGGATTGGTCACATCCCAAACCAATGTATTGGCATTCACATTATCTAAAACAAATGTGGTAGACGAATATGCTGTACTCTTTACATCTCTAAACATCAGTTCATTGTCGACCATACGTAAAGTTCTTCGAGCTTGAACTTCGACATAATCCACCCAGCCTCTGCTAGCCGTACTATTTTCTTCATAACGAATGGTCACGGGCAGATTATCAGAACTTGGTGTAAAGGTATCATTGATTTCACCCTCGTGAGCATGAACACTTTCTGACTCTCCTGTATCTACAAAACTAATATTACCACTGGTAAATTCCATTCCATTGACGAAAGTTTTCATACGGCTACTAGCCTCACTTCGCCCCACTAGTCTACTCTTTATAATAGCCGGTTCAGTATTTATAATATTCGGAAAATTAAAGACATCGTAGGTTTGTTCTCGAACCACTTCTAATAAGTCACCATACCATTCTTGTCCTGAACCTTGACCTAAAGCATAATCGTGTAATAAATTGACTCGATCTTCTTCATAATGAATCATATCATCAAAAGCTGTACTGGTATAATCTGTAGTACTTATAGAAGATTGACTGCTAATTCTTTGTCCATTTGTTCCGTCTATTTTTATGAAATAGTAATTTTGAGTATCATAAATATTTTTTTTGTGAGTAAACTGTTCGGCTGACGTGTCATACGACCATTCGTCTACGCCTTCTGCAAAAAAGATAATTTTATCACTACTATCAAAAGAACCGTCCGTTTCTCCAGTCACCAAAATTGGTATTTCTTTTAGATCGTCCACTCTTTCGGTGGCTACGACTTCTGGCAATACACCACCACCTGCACCCAACAGACGGATTTGACGAGGATCAATAGACTCTATATTCATTCCAACTTCATCTTTCAAAAAGTCGAATGTCATTTGGTGCATTCCTGTAGCACTCACGCCTATTTTATAAATTGTTCCTTCTGATAATTCAGAAATAGTAGTATTTGTTGGACCTCTGAATGTCGAAACTGATGTAGGTGTAATTTGAATGTTTAGCGTAGCCGAAACTAATTTTTCATATATATTTCCTTTTTTCCGAATCGGAATAATTGTCACCTTCCCAAGATATTGTTGGCGGTCTTGCTCCACACTCGTCTCAATTTGGAAATCGTCTAACACTTCACCTCTAAAATTAGCGGCATTGATTTCTAAAGGTTCAGTCACCACAGCATTCAAAGTAGCTTGAATTTCTCCATATTTATCTAATTCAATCACTTTCAAAAAAGCAGGTACAGATGGAGCTTTTTCTCCATAAATAGCATCTTTAAACGAAAAAATTTCAATTGGATTCGCACCGTTTGGATGATGGACAACTGGATTTTCTGCCCAATCTAAAGCAATGAATGTTTTTTGGCTTTGCTGAGCATAAACTATATGACTTAGAAAGAAACTTAATATTATTAAGCAGCCATAGGAAATGATCTTGTTTGATGTTGTACGCATGTTTTCAATCAATTACTTGCATGATGAAATAGTAAACCATATTGCTTTACAGCATAGAAGTTATTAGCCCATAAGTAGTACACTGTGAATAATGCAATAAATAGACTATAATTTATTACAAGTGTAAAAGTCTTTTGTAACGTAAAGAGCGACTTAACAGCCTAAAGGCTATTGTACAATTTTAAAAGAGACTTCATACAAAGAAACGTCAACTTATAGGCTCTATTGTTATGAAAGTCTTAAATTGTAGTAGATTATACAAACATAAGTCTTTTTTGTTTTTATTTTAAGTGTACCTTTAGTGATTTACAATCAAAAAACAAGATCAACCAATGACAAAATCAACTCCATTCTTTGTATTTATAGCTATTTTTTTGTGCCAATTTGCTTGTAAGAGTGATGATGATTTGGACTTAAACTCGAATATTGAATTTTCAAATTGTTTGGCGGATGAACCACTACCTGAATTTACAGATAGTTGGTGTAACGATTTATCTTTAGACTCTACTCTTTATTGTGAAATGATTTCGATAGATACTCCTTTTCGATTAAATACTGAATCTAAAGGATGGCTACCCTTCTTTTGCTGTGAAATCGGTGAATCTATCTATTATTCAAATGAAAAAGGAGATCAAACTTCCTTAGTTGTTTCTGAAAAGGGATATTATATTCAATCTACTCGTAGGAACATTGCAAATCATTGCGAATTCGATAAAGAAAAGAAAGTAATTTTTTGTTCAAAAAAAGAGTTGGGATTTGTAAAGGTAGTTTCTGATTTATTTGGGCTAGAATTGGAAATAAAACTTTCACCTTATTTGAACACAAGTAACCTAAATGCTATTACAACTGGGACGAATGTCTACATCTTATCAAAAAGGGATTCAAATATTCATAATGGATCATTCATTGATACACATTTCAATAGAATTGTGGAATCAGGAAATTTACCCGAAACCTTTTCAAGTTCTGAATTTTATGATGAAATAACTATTTTAAATCGAACATTTCAAGACGTTTATGCTGATTCTTCTACAAACTCTTTTTCAAGCAGCATCCCAATGTTATATAATCAAGAATATGGAATCATCAGTTTTATAGATAAAAGTGGAGAAAGATGGGTGATTAACAAATAAGGAACAATCAAATACTAAAAAATACGAATCACAAGTTATAATGCTATGCTATCAACCAATTTACTTCAAAAAATATG
>JAHDFQ010000092.1:0-7329 GCA_020628085.1 Saprospiraceae bacterium | reverse complement strand
TACGAATCACAAGTTATAATGCTATGCTATCAACCAATTTACTTCAAAAAATATGTTTTCTTCTGGTCATCGTCTGGTGCTGCTTTGCAGGAAATATGCGGGCACAAAGTCCAGTGTATAGTCAGTACTATGCGGCGCCTTTGCAACTCAATCCCGCTTTTGCAGGAAATACGATTGCGCCATTTATCAATATGAATTATCGAAGTAATTGGACAAATATTCCAACGGCATATCAAACATTTGGTGTATCATATAGTCAGTTTTTTGAAGATTTGAATAGTGGATTTGGTCTTACTGCTACTACAGATGACGCAGGACAAGGTCTTATTGTGACCAATAGATTTACAGGTGTTTTTTCTTACAAATTATCAGTTAATGAAGATTTTGCTTTAAAATTTGGTGTGGAAGCTGGATTTATTCAATCAAGGTTGGGTTGGGAATTCCTAGAATTTCCTGACCAAATAGAAGAAGAATTCGGAATTGTTTTAAATACAGAAGAAATACAACCAGATGACCTTTCTCAAACACTTTTCGATGTTTCAACAGGTGTACTAGCATACAGCAAACAATTTTACGGTGGAATCACTTTGAAACACATCAATACACCTGACGAATCTTTTTTCGATATCAATAATAATCTGAATGCAGGGTATCCGATGCGGGCTGCCGTTCAAGGTGGCATGCAATTACCTATCGGTCAAAACAATAATCGAGAGCCGCAATCGTTTATATCACCGAATATTTTATATACGTGGCAGCGAGATTTTGCACAGCTAAATATCGGGGCGTATGCAAGTGTTGGCCCCGTTTTTGGTGGATTGTGGTATAGACATGCAAATACGAACGCCGATGCAGTCATATTTCTGGCAGGATTTCAGCAAGGTGTTCTTAAAGTTGGATACAGCTACGATATGACGGTGTCGTCAGCTTTAAATTCGAGGTCGGGGGGTAGTCATGAAATTTCTGTTATTCTAAATTTCGATGCTAATCGTCCTAGACGATACGATTATAATGATTGTTTTCAAATGTTTAGATAGTACTGGTCTACATAAGTAGCTTCTTCCATAATTAAAGTTTATCAAAAACTGTTAAAATTTGACTTTCATGTGTACTTTTTTCAATACTTACGTTTGAAATAGTACTAAATTAGTGATTGTTGTGGACTAGCTAAAAGATAATTTTGCAACTTTCAGTTGAATCACTATATTTGTTGGTCTTTTTAGTAGACTAGGCATCAAACTATCAGTATTTCGTTTGATGTTTTTTTAGAAAAAAAAATTACGTGGTCGATCTGCAATTCGACTATATTGTAAGGGTGTTAAATATTTAAAATAAATTGATTTATGAAAAATCTCTTGGGATTATGCTCTCTACTTTTACTTACTAGCATTTTGGTAAGTTCATGTGGTCAAAAAGAGCGTTCCTCATCAACTGGTTGGATGTACAACGACCAAAAATGGGGTGGTTTTGAAAAATTAGACTATCAAGGTCAAGCGACAGGACCCAATTTAGTATTGGTTCAAGGTGGTACATTTACAATGGGACTAACAGATGAAGATGTTATGTCTGAATGGGCAAATGTTCCTCGTCGTGTAACGGTTTCTTCTTTTTATATGGATGAAACGGAAGTATCAAACATTAACTATCGTGAATACCTTTACTGGTTAAGACGTGTTTTCGGAGAGTCTTATCCAGAAGTTCGTATTGATGCACTTCCAGATACATTAGTTTGGAGAGAAGAGTTATCATTCAATGAGCCTTTTGTGGAAACTTATTTCCGTCACCCAGCATATGACGACTATCCAGTTGTGGGTGTTACTTGGGTACAGGCCAATGAGTTTTGTAAATGGAGAACAGATCGTGTAAACGAAATGATCTTAATTGAAAAAGGTATCTTAGAACCTAATCCAGAACAAAAGGATGAAGATAACTTCAATACTGAATCATATTTAGTTGGTCAATATCAAGGTACGGTTCGTAAAAACTTACCTGATTTGAAAACAGGTGGCGAGCGTCCAGTTCGTTTTGAAGATGGTATTGTATTGCCAGCATACCGTTTACCAACGGAAGCAGAATGGGAATATGCTGCTCTAGCTTTGATCGGAAAGCAAACAACTGAGCAGGATGAGCGTTATACAGATCGTCGATTATATCCTTGGGATGGTAATACGGTTCGTCAGCAACGTCGTAATGGCGATCAAGGTAAAATCTTAGCTAACTTTAAGCGTGGTCGTGGTGATTACATGGGTATGGCAGGTCGATTGAATGACCATGCACATATTACAGCACCTGTAACTCAATATATGCCTAATGATTTTGGTTTATACAATATGGCTGGTAACGTAAGTGAGTGGACAATGGATTTATATCGTCCTATGACCAGTTCTACTTTACGTGATGTTGAGAATCATGACTTGAACCCTTATCGTGGTGGTAAATTCCAAACTAAAATCTTGGATGAAAATGGAGCTGCGGTTGAAAAAGATAGTTTAGGTCGTATTCGTTACCGTTTTGTGGAAGATGATGAAGCAGCAGATCGTGAGAACTATAAAAGAGGTCAGGTCTATAACTATTTAGATGGCGATAAAGAATCTGAAGTATTCTATGATTATTCTAAAACAACTTTAATTAGTGATAAATCACGTGTAATTAAGGGTGGTTCTTGGGCAGATCGTGCTTGGTGGATGTCACCAGGTGCCCGTCGATACAAAGAAGAAGATAAATCAAGTCGTACAATTGGTTTCCGTTGTGCAATGACTCGTACGGGTGGTGCAGATGGAAATGATGACGCTGGTGGAAATAGCTTCAAATACAAGAAAAAGCAAACAAAGAGACGTTATAAATAATATATAGTCTTTGTCTAATAAATTAATAAAAAGGCCTGTTCTTGATGTAAAGAACAGGCTTTTTTTGTGTAAAAAAAATTTGACTGACTACCTATCTTCTTGCATCATCTTCCAAGTCCAACTTGCTAAAACTGCCCCTACAATAGGTGCTATTATATATATCCATAATTCAGCAGTATTCCCAGAAATAATTGCAGGAGCAATAGATCGTACAGGATTCATAGATGCACCTGTGATTGGACCAGCAAATAAGGCTTCCAATAAAACAGTCGCTCCTACTGCCAATCCCGTAAATTGGTTGACTGATTTATTTTGACTTACAAATAAGATGACTAACATCAGTAAATATGTCAATATAATTTCTAAAATAAATGTTTGATGCCAGTCGCCAACTGGTGTAGTCGTACCTAGATTTGGATGATCTTGAAACAAAAAATGTAATACCAAGGAAGCAATCATTCCACCCATCAACTGAGCCGTAATATAACCTAACACTTTTTTTCTTTCAAAGAGTCTTGTACACGAAAATGCAATCGTTACGGCTGGATTAATGTGTGCCCCTGATATATTTCCAAAAGCATAAATCATCGCCATAACAATTAAACCAAAAGTAACAGCAATTCCCAGATGGCTTATTGTACCATTTGTTACATCATTAATAATGATAGCTCCCGTTCCACAAAAAACAAGCGAAAATGTACCAATGGTTTCTGCTACATATTGCCTCATCATATTGATATATTACTCAATACATACATCATTTCTCGTCCGATTTGTCGCAACCGTTCATCGTATTTATCCACTTCCTGTTCGGTATCGTCAAACTGTTTTGGATCATCAAAAGGAAGAGCAAGTCTAAAATCGCAACCTAATACAGTTGGGCAAGCCTCGTCTGCTTCTGAACAAACCAAAATAGCTGCAAAGTTAGTTGTAGGGTTAGTAGAATGGCTATACTTTTTAGAAAAAGCCTGATAGGGTTTCATAGCTTCAGTCCATTTCACCTTATAAATCGGATTATTACTTGAATTATTTTCAGTAGAAATCACAAAGCCTAATCGTTGAAAGGCGTGAACGACACGATTGTTAAATGCAGTAGCTTCTGTGCCGCCCGAAAAAGTTTGTATTTGTGGAAAATTATAATAATCGGCGGCTACAGCCAACCAGATTTGTCCGATATGGCTACGCCTCGAATTATGCGTACAAATAACATTGATTTTAGAAGTCTCCCCGATCTTATATTTTTGTTGAATATAATTTTTAAGTTGAAGTAAAGTTGATTGTCGTTTTTCTGGAATAAGATCAAATTCCTGTTCCAATCGTTTACAAAAAGTGTCAATATTTTTAAATAAATGGTTATGATTTTTCATAAGCTCTATTCATTATTGTCCCAATGCTTCTTTAGCACGTTCAAAATCGGGGTCTAAACGTAAAACTTGTTCAAAATCTTTTTTGGCAGCTTGTTCGTTACCTAATAAATTTGACGTATAACCTCGATAATAATATCCCATTTTATAAACGGGATCTAATTCTATGGATATATCAAAATGTTTGTAGGCTTGTTGGACAGAATCAATTTGTAAATAAGCTAATCCCAAGTTGTAAAACGCATTGGGATTTTTGGTATCAACTTCTAAAATTTTCTGAAAAGACTCAATAGCTTCTTTGAATCGAGCTTGTCCACCTAAATAATTACCTTGAGATTCTAATGCCAAAACATTGTCAGGATCAATCAACACCGCATTATTATAATATTTTTCAGCAATTGGATTACCATCTTTTTCAAAAAGATACCCCAATTGAATCCAACCGTCTATCAAATCAGGATCATTCTCAACGGCTGATTGAAAACTGCTTTTCGCTCGTTTTATATCACCTAAATCTAAAAAGTTTTGACCCAACATATAAAAGGCTTCGGCATTTTGAGGATCAATTTTTAAAATACGATCTAATGTCTTTAACGATTCTTGATTTTGTTTTAAGATCAACTGAAATTCTGATAATTTTAAAAGTGTAGGAATACGTTTTGGCGCACGATTACTGGCCTGAATCATCGTTTTCAATGCCATCCGAGACTGATTATTATCTAAATAAATATCAGCCAATAAATGATAGTAATCCATTTTTGTGGAATCCAACTGCATCACGCTAGCCATGTCTGCAATGGCTTCTTCGTATAATGCTTGATTATAGTAAATTTCGGCTCTTTTGGCATATAAAGAAGCATCTGTTGGAGCAGCAGCAATTTTTTTGGAAATAGAAGCTACATTTATATCATCCTCCGAAGTTGTAGGGACTACCGATGGCGATGGCGTAGAGGTGGAATTCGTTTCTCCGCATGACCATGCACAAAACACAATCAAGATTGCTGTCGTTATAGTATAAATTATTTGTCTTTTAATCATATACAAATGTATTGTTTTTTATGTCCAACAAAAAAATGATCGCCACAAAAAAGTATGGCTATTTATTACTTTCGTGGCTCTGTACTTTTTTATTGAACGCTCAAGTCCTTTCTCAAATTTCTACAATTGAGAGTAATAACAATATATCGGTGGAAAAAATGAGTAATGATGCTTCTGGGAATTTACTATATGCAGGACTTTTTGATGGATCATTTGAAGTTGACGGAAATATTGTCCAAAGTAATGGGGAGAATGATATTTATATTTCTAAAAGAAGCGGCGAGACTTTAGTTTGGACAAAGACATTTGGGAGTATCGGACAAGACGAAATTTTGGCTCTAACTCATGACAATGAAAACAATATATATGTGGCAGGATCGTACTTAGATTCTATTAGAATGGAGACCGTCGTACTCACACCTAAAACAGGTGTTCGTGGACATTTTATTGCGAAGCTATCCCCTCTCGGAGCTTTAATTTGGGTGAAAGACGTAAATAGTTCAGGCGAACAAGTTATTGGTGAAATTGTAGTAGACAATTCGTTTAATGTATACATCTGTGGTTATTTTGGGGGCATATTGCAAATGGATAGTATTGAAATGACCGCCAATGCAAATTCCGATTTAATGGTGTTACAGTTTTCAGAAAATGGAGTGCTTCAACAAGCTTATCAAGCGGGTATTTCAGGTAATATTTGGGGACGATCTATTACTATTAACTCAAACAATAATAGAATTAGTGTGAGTGGTGTTTTTAGGGGTGTGGTTGATTTTGACGGTGAAATGATTCAGACAAATACCAATGATTTTGATGTATTTGTGGCACAGTTTAATGAACAACTAGAAATACAATGGGTCAGAAAGGCGGGAGGTGTTTATGAAGAAAACAATGCTACTATTCTTACTGATGATTTCGATAATGTGTATGTAATTGGTGATTTTCAAGGAGTGATAAGAATGGACGAAAATATTGAGATCACAACTATGGGTGTTCAAGATAATAATCTTTATATTTTGAAATATGATAAAGACGGAACGCCATTACTTGCTCGTTCATTGGGTGGGTCGAATATTGATATCACGATGGATGCCGTTTGGTCGAATACCAATCAAATTGCAATAATTGGTTCATATCAGGATAGAACCAACATGGAAAATTTTGATTTAGTAGGTGACGGATTTTATAATATGTATACAGTTGGTATTTCTAGTGAGAATGGACATGTGGAGTGGTTGGAAGGGCTAGGTAGTAATAATTTAATTTTGGGAAATAGTTTGGCAAACACAAATGGACAATTGGTAGTTGGAGGAAGTTTTCTAGGTTCGATTGTTGATGGAGACGAAGAGGTTGAAAATGCCAATTTATTTAATGGATATTTGAAGTATTATGATCTATTGTTAACTCCAACTTTGACATTGATACAACAACCAACCATACAAATATATCCAAATCCCGCTTCAAATATTCTGTATATACAATACCCTGACAAGGAGCATAGATACCAAGTCGATCTATACTCTATTTCCGGACATTTAATTAAAAGTTATATACATCCCAATTTAATTGATCTTCAGCCATTTCAAAATGGGATGTATTATCTTCTATTTAGAACTGAAACTATGATAAATTTCACCCACGAGTTGATGATTCAGAGGTAATATTATCTATGCCATCTGAAATTCATCGGTTGGGAACATTTTCTCTATTTTCTATCTTTACTTTATCCATAAATTCAGCTAATTTAATATCGCCATATGTTTTATCTGATGAAACTACTGTTCCTTTAACGCCATCATTACAACGAACGGCAAATATAACCGAAGCATCGTTACCTAAATTCGGAACAATTCTAAATCGTTGGAAACGAACAATTTCCATATCTTTAAAGCTGTATTCTTTCCCTGTATCTGAGGCACGTAGTTTACCTTCTGTTAAAATAAACTCGCTTGTAAAACCCTCTTCTATCAATTGTCTCTTTGCATCTTTCAATGACTTGTATTTATTAAAATCCATAATTATATATTTTTGAATGTTTTTTGAATGTTTGTTTTAGGAAATATATCTCATATAATAAAGAAGTA
>JAHDFQ010000091.1:14963-19365 GCA_020628085.1 Saprospiraceae bacterium | reverse complement strand
TGGATTTGTTCGACCATGAATTAGGTATCTATATTCCAGGAAAACGATTTGAGGAACAAGGTTTTAATTGGTGGCCGATTGGTAACTACCATAATAAAGGAAAAGACTGGGAACGTCCTATCCATATGACACTATTTGATACTGACGGAAATATTGGTTTTGAAACCAATGCAGGTATACGAATGCACGGTTATGGAAGTGTCACCTTCCCACAAAAATCATTTAAAGTATATTTCAGAAATGAATATGGTCAGAATAAAATTGAATATCCTATCTTTAGTGATACATCAAGTATGTATTACAAGCGACTAATCTTCAGGAATGCAGGAAATGATTTTGACCGTTCAAGGTTTAAAGATGCTATGCTACAAGAAATTTTAAAACCTCTTAATTTAGAATTACAAGATCATCAACCTAGTATTGTTTATATCAACGGGGAATATTGGGGAATACATAATATTCGAGAACGATACGACCAATTTTACTTTGAGTCAAAATTTCAAGTCAATAGAGATAGTATAAATGTATTAAGTCACTGTGGAGCAATAGAAATTGGAGACAATACGGATTACATGAATTTACTGGACTATGTTTATTCAAATGATTTATCCAATCATCAACATTATAACCATGTGTTGAATCAAATAGATATTGATAATTTTATTGACTTCCAAATAGCAGAAATATTTTTCGCTAACTATGATTGGCCTTGTAACAATTATCGAATTTGGAAAAGTACTAAACCTGATTCTAAATGGAGATTTCTTATTTATGATTTGGATTATTCTTTTTCACATGATTTGCTTTCTACTTATAATGTAAATTCACTAATTCACGCCACTACTGATAGTGAAGATTGGCCATTCTGTTCTTGTTCTAATATTTTATTTAGAAAATTATTACAAAATGATGATTTTCAAAATCTCTTTCTTGATCGTTTCGCCCTTTACTTAGATACCCATCTTTCTTCAAATCGTTTAACCAATATGATTCATAAATACCAATCGATTTACTCCAAAGAAATAGATGCTCATATTGCTCGGTGGGGTTATCCAAAACATAGAAATGCTTGGGAAGATGAAATAGAAATATTACTCCAATTTGCCAACGAACGACCTTGTTTCATGAGTGAATATATCATGTCTTTTTTCAATTTAGAGAAATATGACTATGAGTGTGATAACAAATCTACTACTGATGATTTTTTAGTCCTACCAAATCCGAACGATGGAACTTTCGCTATTTATAATAGAAATACAAACGATATGACTGACTGTGATATATCGCTATACAGCAGTAACGGTTTGCTACTTCATACATTCTATACAGAAAAAATTAAAAGTAAAGGACGATTTCATATACAAACTAACAACCTAAATGGAGGAGTATATTTTCTAAATATTCATACTCAGAATAAAACATATAACCATAAACTGGTTATTTTTTAGTTCGGTTTAAAGAGAGAGGTATTCCTTAATACTAAAATCTCCTGATTTAATGACAGCAATCTTGATAAATATGTAAGCAAACTTTCCACACAAATTATTATAACATCCATGGCATTATATTAGCCAAAACCGCTAACTTTGCACGATGGATACCAACAATATTTTTGAACATTTTCGTCGTAAAAAAACGGTTGAAAGTAAGGCACAAACGCATGACCATGTCTTTTTTCAAATCACCAAAGATGCATACGGAGCGTACCTTCAAGTGGTTGATAAATCAGGAAATCCGATAGAAGCCAACTATCTCTCTCACAGTGGAGCGGTACGAAACCTACTCCGATCAGTGGAGCAAATTCAACAAAAAAATAGCTTTGTGATTGATTGGGAACGTCCCAACGATCAGATTTATCTGTCAGAGCACGATTATTTGATCGATCAGTTGCGGCGGGTAGATCGGGTCGTCAATGAAGATCAGCAACCTTTACAGTTTTTAGATGGTGTCGGACATATTCAAATTGCCATAACGCCCTATGAACAAGAAGGAAATCTGGTCAGCAAAAGTCTAAATTGGCAAAGTAAGACGCAACTCGTACACGAAGAATCAACTTTTGATGATATTACGCTCATCAATGAGAATACGGTATTGGTTCAAAATCAAATTATTGAGATCAATCCACTAAGTGGTGGTTTTCAAAATCTACCTTTTTTTAATACCGAAATTGAAGAAGCCAACTTACCCATCTTTCTGTCTTTACTATTTTCCTATTTGGATAATATCAAGCTCCTTTTTCAAGATTTTAAAGTACAGTATAGTGAAGAAAAAGTATATGCCAAACCTGCATTGATTTTTGATAAAATTGATGTAGACGACGCCCTGTTTATGCGAGTGGGTCAGGCCTTGCCAAATATGGATGTGAGTGTTTTGGAGCAGTTTGAGTTGTATCGGTATGCAGAAATTAATGAACTGGAACGCGTCATCACCGTCAAATATGTGGAGCAAGAAACGAAGGAAGAAGTCATTCGTGATATTTCAAAATTATTAAAAAAACACACGCCACGCCGTCCAAAAGCTGAAAGTATGGATGTGGTTTTGGAGGATGATTTATTTATTATTCCAAAAGACATTGCAGGTGCTTTTATTTATAATGAACTACCACAGTTACTGTTAAAATTCTTGGTTTTTGGTTCTGAAAAACTCAAATCGTATAAAATATCAGCCACGCAACCGAGTTTAAGTGTTAATCTATCTTCTGGAATAGACTTCTTAGAAGGTGATGTAACACTGGACTTTGCAGGCGAAAAAATTAATTTATTTGATGTTATTCAACAATACAAAAAGAATAATTATGTGCGGCTGAATGATGGAACAAATGCCTTGGTCAATGCTGCTTATCTAAAAAAATTAGAACGCATTTTCAAAAAGAAAGGCGATCAAGTACAAGTCAGTTTTTTTGATTTACCACTGGTAGAAGATATTATTGATGAAAAAATCAATTCAGAAGCCTTCACCAAATCTAGAGAGGTGTTTGAAGGTTTCAACGATATTCAAACTAAAAAGTACCAATTACCTAAAATAAATGCAACGCTTCGCCCCTATCAAAAAGACGGATTCAAATGGTTGAAATATTTAAATGAAAATAAACTTGGGGGCTGTTTAGCAGATGATATGGGATTGGGTAAAACCTTGCAAACGCTAGCTATTTTAGGTACTCAGTATCCAAAGACGAAGCAACCTTCACTAATTGTAATGCCTCGTTCACTCCTTTTCAATTGGGATGCAGAGGTCAAAAAATTTGTTCCTCAACTCAAAACATATACGTTTTATAATACCACCCGTGATATAAAAGCAGCTCAAAAAGCAGACGTGATCTTCACGACTTATGCAATGGTGCGCATTGAAATTGAGCAATTTAAAGAAATAGATTTTCATTATGTCATTTTAGATGAATCACAGAATATCAAAAATATTCAGGCGCAGACGACCAAAGCCGTGATGTTATTAAAATCAAAACATCGCCTAGCATTGAGTGGAACGCCTATTGAAAATAATCTGGGTGAATTGTACTCTCTTTTCCGCTTTCTGAATCCCGCTATGTTTGGAACAACAGGTGATTTCAATGAAAATTATTTGTATCCCATTCAAAAAAGTAATGATAAGGAAGCGATTTTACAATTGCGTAAAAAGATTTATCCATTCATTCTACGTCGTTTGAAAAAGGATGTATTATCCGATTTACCCGATAAAATTGAGCAGACGTTGTTTCTGGAAATGTCGAATGCACAACGTAAATTATACGAAGAACGACGAGCGTTTTATAAAGCCGCCATTGATAATTCTATTGATACCAAAGGTTTACAAAAATCTCGTTTTTTCATCTTTCAAGCACTCAACGAGTTACGCCAAATTGCATCTACGCCCGAACAATTTAGTGGTGGCAAGGTGATTTCTCCGAAACGTGAAATGCTCGAACAACAACTCAACGATTCTATCGCCAATGGACATAAAGTATTGATTTTTGTTAATTTCTTGGCAGCCATTGAGTTGATTAGCGAACAACTCGAAAGTATGGACGTAGATTTTGTGAGCATGACGGGTGCTACTCGTGATCGACAAGCATTGGTCAATCGTTTTCAAAATGACCCTAACTGTAAGGTTTTCTTAATGACGCTAAAAACAGGTGGAACAGGACTCAATTTGACGGCTGCGGATACCATTTTCATTTTTGATCCGTGGTGGAATGCCGCAGCGGAAAGCCAAGCGATTGATCGAGCGCACCGAATGGGACAGACCAATAAAGTATTGGCTTATAAAATGATTATGCAGAATACGATTGAGGAAAAGATTTTGAAATTACAGCATCTCAAAAAAGAATTATTCGACAATGTGATCTCGTCAGACGGATCATCTTTAAAATCTATGTCGGAAGAAGATATTGATTTTATTTTGGGTTAAA
>JAHDFQ010000091.1:11828-14863 GCA_020628085.1 Saprospiraceae bacterium | reverse complement strand
TGTAAAGAGAAGGAATGATTAATAGAAACATACAACGAAGATTTGCAAAAGCATTGGATGAAGGGTATAATAAAACCAATCTTCAATCGGCATTTTACACTATAACCACAACTTTTATTTCAAAAGAATTGGATTTGTGTACCAAAGAAGGTTTTGCTTTACACGAGTTGAAACTACCTAGCAGCAGCATTAAAAAAGGCGAATTAGCAGCGTTTGTCTCTATTCCGTTTGCTAGTCAAACCCTGTTTCAGCGGTTTAAAACCTACCTCAAACCTGATGTTATTACCGTCTTGGATGAGTTGGTTTGGATGGATTCATTGTCTGCTACTAGCATTGAAAAAAACCTAGAAATAGAGGTCTATGATACTAAAATTAATTCATATGGAAGAGGCTATAGCTCTAGTTCATTTGCATTAAAGCCTGAATTTGAAATTTTCAAGGACATTAATGCTTCCTATAGTAGTTTTAGTCGAGAACCTTTGTTTGTACTGCAACTTCCATTAGATTTTCGAAAATTACTCGTCGAATACTACGATAAACCACAGGGTGCTGAATTTGAAGCGATTGAAACCATTGATGCAACGGATTTTATTTTTCATGGAGAGCAAGATATTTTATTAGAATTACCTCGTGTTTTAATTTATAAAGATCAAGACCAGATCAAGGTGACAGCTAAGGATCGACCACAGGCGAGTACCCTTAATAAAATGCAAAAGAAACTCAGCTTGAAAGAGTTTTATCCAGAAAATACGGCTAAAGAACTTAAAAATCTTAGAACAGGTTTGTTGGCTTCTTTGATTGTCAAAATGGATAGCTCTACTACTCGACCAGATGTTGCTCAAAATTTACGCTTATTGGCTAAAAAATATTATCGCAGTCATTTTAACAGTTCGCAAGGAATCTTAACTTATTTAAAGGGATCAGCTAGCATTGATCGGTATAATTCCTTCAATAATGAACCAACGCTGTATCATGTTTTACAACATATGCCGATTAATGAGTGGATTAGTATAGAAAATATTGAAAAATATATCCAGTATAACCTCATTGATGTCAAGCCTATTTCGGAATATACTGCCTACAACAAGTTATATTATGTTGTTGAAGAAGGAGAAGGACGATTCGCATATAGAGACAAACGTTACATTAGTAAAAATTTGTATTATGATTCCGTCATACAACCATTAATAAAAGGAACATGCTTTTTGTTTGCAGCCTATGGTTTATTGGATATTGCTTACGATACGCCCGATGTGTCAGAAATTGGAATTACTGCGAAATCACCTTATGATGGTTTAAAGTATGTTCGTTTGAATCCATTAGGGGCGTTTGCTATGGATCAACAACCTGATTATGAGGTGCCGACAACTATTACGCAGTCGAGTATCCGACTATCGGAAGATTCTCTAACAATTGTGATTGATGAAACCGATACAACTGCACCGATCATACTTGAACCTTATACGCAACGGGTGAGTCCCAATCGTTTTAAAACGGATTATTCGCATTTTTTAAAGGATGTAAAAACGTTGAGTGATGTAAACCAAAAAATCAATCTCTTCAAGCAATCGGTTAAGGTTAAAATGCCAAAAAACTGGGAATTATTCTTTGAGGAATTACGTCAAAAAATTGATCCGTTAGAGAAAGTTACAACCATGAAAATTTTTAGGATTCCTTCTGAAAATAAGGAATTACTACAGATTATTGCCAAAGATGCTATTTTAAAAAATCTATGCTTAAAAGCTGAAGGATTTCATGTATTGGTTACAGTGCTGAATTATCCAAAATTCAAGAAGCGTTTACAGGAATTTGGGTATTTAATGAGTTAAAGGTGGGTTCTTTATTCTTTTCCATTGATGAAAAGAACCAAAAATCTAGTCAAATCGCATATTTCTCAGAACTTTTAACCTAGATTTTTAATATTTTCCGCTTCGACTCCAAAATTTAAAAATTCTCCCTTTCGGGCGGTTAAAATTCTGGAAATTGCTTTTTTTGACAGTCCTTACCTTTAAATTACAGGAATCTCCTAGAGTAGAGGTTTTTATATTTTTACAATGAACTAGAAATAACTATTACCAAATATAGCGAATAATAAATTATAAGCATTTATCCATCAAAAATAGCCGTTTGATACCACCACTATATTACAGAAAAGATATTCCCTTTTTTTATAACAAAACCGAAACGGAGTTTCAACAAGATGTTTATGAACGTTTTGATCCGATGGTCATCCGACAAACCGCACTCCATCTTGCCGATGACATCTGGGATAAATATCCTTTTCAAGCAGTTATTGATTTTGGTAAACCTTATTTACCCAAGGGTAAAATATCGTCAATATTAGAAATTGGTTGTGGCACTGGACGTTGGATTGCTAACTTGGCTCAAGTCTATCCCAACTCAACTTGTTGGGGAATAGATTATAGCTATCAAATGCTAAAACAGGCTCATGAATATTGGGTCAAAGGTCATACAATTTACCTTGATTTCAGTACAAAAGGATTTGCTAAAAACCTGGTTTTGACGGGACAGCAATTAAAGAACCTTTATTTTGGTTTAGCGAAAGCGAGTGATCTTCCATTCGAGGATGCGAGTCAAGACATCATCATACATAGTTTTTTATTGGATCGAGTCGATGACCTGAAAAAGGCTCTAATGGAGATGCACCGAATATTAGTTTCTGGTGGAAAAATGATCTTTGTTACGCCTCTTAACTTCCAAAAAGCAACAGACTGGGAGCAGTATAGTCCTCCGACTAAAATACATCAATTGTTGTTGGAACTCAATTTTGAAATATTAGAATGGACGGAGGATTTGACCGTTTTTGAACCTTTGGATGCTAGAGGAAATGCTATTTGTTGGAAGTGTGTTGGAGTGGTGGTGGTGAAAAAGTGATAAGAAGCTACGGAACTTTGCATGTTTATACTTTACTGATCTTCATTTTCAGTATTAATATCATCTTCAATATCTTCAATCAACTGCTTGAGTAATTTATCAGATATGTTCTCATAATCTGATTTATCATAAATAGATAA
>JAHDFQ010000091.1:0-11728 GCA_020628085.1 Saprospiraceae bacterium | reverse complement strand
TCTGTTGTAAGTACACTTATTTTCATATTCAAGCTTGGTTAGACTTCGTTCAAAAATTGCTTTAAACTAACCTTTTTAGTACTACCTTCTTTAATTTTCTTGACCTCATTTAAAGCTGCTCCTAACGATTCTTTAAAGAGTTGATATTCAGATAATTCAGAAATTTTTTCGTTCAACTGCATCCAATCTTCAATAGAAATAATGACAGCTTCTTTATTTCCCTCCGTATCAAAAACATATTTTAAATTCTTCTCTGGTATCATAACTTTTAATATTTAGATATAAGTTACTAAAAATACAATTCAGTTCCTAATTCAGTTCCTGAAACATCTTCCACGCTCCCTTCGACAATTCCATCGTAATCTGTTCAATATAATAACTACCTGCGGCAGGGTCTTTGACTTCATCAAAATGACTTTCCATTTTTAGCAAATGTTGGACATTGCGGGCGATCCGACGACTAAATTCGGTTGGTGTTTCAGCATGGGTATTGGATGGTAAAACGGTCAGTCGGTCAACACCACCGATGACAGCAGACATAGCTTGAGTGGTGGAGCGAATCATATTGGTATTGGAATTTTTACCTTGTGTGGAAAGCGGGAAATGTGCTTCGATTTTAGTTAACTGATGATCTATTTTATAAGCATCTAATATATTTGCCCAGAGAATTTTCAAGGCTCTTAATTTAGCAATTTGTATAAAATAACTTTTTCCAATGCCGACTGAGAATTGAATTTTTGAAGCAATTTGTTCGAGATCAAATTTCAAGTGATAACAATTCTTCAATAATTCATTCCCTTGTTGAATCATTGTATATAATTCTTCGACCGTATGTTCTGTCTCCTTGCATTGATCGACCGCATTGATGGTAAATAGTGTAAAGGCGGGTAATTCTTCACCTAACATTTTAATATAATCGTGCAACACAACGGGACTAAAATAACGAGCAAATTTGGTATTCACCGATCCTTTTAAAGTAGTAGAGTTTCCATTTTTATGCGCGTGCATATATTCTAAAAAACTCGTACAAGCCTTGAACGCCTCCGTCCCATCATTACAGTAGAAATGAATTGAAATCCAATCTACATGAATATCTTTGAACAAGATTGCCCAATCTTCTTTGTAAGGTGCCGTTGAAAAAATCAATCTTGGTGCATTAACCCCATTCATCAAAGCATCTAATAATTGCTGATTCACAACTTTTAGATCTTGATCTTTCAAATTAAAATCTTCACTGATTTCCCAATCGTTTTTGCCCTCAGCTAACGGAAATTGAACGGACTCAATAGCATCATCGGGATGGTACATCGGTTCTACCAATAGGTCATCGCTGATTTCCCAGTTCAAATCAGATGGATCAGCTCCTTTTCGATCTTTGGTTAATTTTTCTAACCAAGTTACTTTACTGGTTGGCGGAAAAGCAGAAAATAAATTATTTCTATCAGTCATAAATATAGATTAGTCGTTGAACTGTTTTACAAAAATAATGGAAATAGCTGATCTTCGTTTATCTTTATTGTCTAAATTTAATAAACTCTGTATATGACCTCTCTTATCAAGCATTTTCTTTTGTTGACCAGCTTATTTTTTGGTTTTACTAACCTTCAAGCGCAACTGAATATTAAAGTTGGTTATGGTTTGAGTTATGTAAACCCTGATGTGTCTCACAGAATTACAGATCAATACAATACAGAACAAGCGGAAGACCTTACACAGTCCTTTAAAGAATGGCATTTTTTGCATGGAATGACGGCAGGTTTACGTTATCGAGTTCGAGATATTGGATTAGAAGCGACTTGGACGAATAAATATAGTACGATCAGATCAGCAGGAGAAGATGCAACGGGTACAGATATTTCTCGTGATTTATTTTTTAGAATTGGCAGTTATGGAATTGGTTTAGAAACTTATATTACAGAAGAAATAGGTGTCGGGGTGAGTTTTGATGTAGAAAATTATCGTATCCGAACAGATGTGGCGAGTGTAGATAATCGCTTTACGATTTTGAGTCAGTGGGCTTACGGCAGTCATTTTAATATGAGTTTTAACCTTTCGGGCAGTGATTTATTGACATTGAGTATTAAGCCATTTGTGCATATTCCGTGGTCAAGCGTGGATTTATCTAAGTTGCAAGTTGAAGTCAATAACGTTGATCCTGAAACCGTCAATACTAATGATTATAATGAACGTTTTATCAATTTTGGGATACAGTTCATTTTCTATAATGGACAATGGTAAGAGAAAAGGGTTTCGATATGACAATCGAAACCCTTTTCAAATATTTTTATAATACATTGAACAGCCTAAAGGCTATTCTACTCTTTTAGTCAATTACTACTTTCTGAACGTTGATTCCTCTTGGAGTTGTAATTCTTACAAAATAGAAACCAGATGAAAGATCGCTTACATTGATCGTTTCATTTTGCATCCCACCATTAGTAGCAATATCCATCTGACGAACTGTACGCCCGTCTAAACTCACGATACTCAAATCTGCATTTTCAGCAAACTCACTTGTTAGGCTAATCGTCAAAAAGTCTTGAGCTGGGTTCGGGAACACACGCATACCTAGAGTTGGGTCTTGAATGTCCTGTGCTGCAACTGTACCTGCTTCTACTATTGTACCTCTTTGTGGTAGATCATCACAAGCATTATCACCTTCATCTGAAGATACACATGCTTCTGTATTGTAGTTTAGTACATCCATAAATGTAACGTCGTCAATAGCCCATCCATTTCCACCATTTGATTCATCTGTACCAAATCTCCAACGGAAAAATAACGTTTCTCCTACATAGTCACTTAGATCAACATAAGAATCTATATATCCATTGCTATTCCCGGAGTAAGCTTGTTGAAAAGGAATAGTAAAGGTTTGGTAAGAAACTTGACCATCATAATTATTTCTAAATACATCGCCTTGCAAAGCTACCCAGCTAATACCACCGTCAGTTGATACTTGTAAGAATCCACCATCTTTACCTTTTTCAGTATCGTAATCATGATAGAATCGTAATGCAGGTTGCTCACCTGTTACTACAAATGGTTGATTTAATTGTAACACCTGATCTGACGAACTATCATCGTTGGTTGCAAAATAATACCGATCACCGCTAAATGCATTATTTGAATTATTTTCGTAACTCCAGTTATCTGCAAATTCAAGATCTAGTGTATAACTGACCCAATCCGCTTGAACAGTACCAGCCACTTCAAAATCATCTTTATAGAAAGCAGTTGAACCTTCATTAGGCGTTTGTACTTGATAAGTCAATGTTATTTCATCACCAGTTTCCATTGTTCCTAACTCCCAACTGATCATATTTGCAGAATTTGTGCCTCCATTCGATGCAGATCCCATAACATAGCTACAACCTTCTGGTAATAAATCGGTCACGACCACATTGGTAACCGCATCATCTTTATGATTAGTTACAACGATAGTGTAATCAATCACATCCATTGGATTGATCAAATCTGTACCTGTTTTAACTATTTTCAACTCTTTGATACACGTTGGTAGTGGTTCAAAATTAGAAACACCGTCCGAATCACTTGCACTCGTTCCTTGATCAGCTAAATATCCTAATCCTCTACGAGCAAAAACCTCCCAAATTAAACATTGGTTTGCACCATCATAATTTATAATATCTGCACCCAAAATAGCATCTCGGCCATCCACAAAACCTGGGCTACATGGCTGGAATTTCATACCATCCATCACTAATTGTACAGCCATATTATTTCCTGCTTCTGCATTCGTATAGTCCAAATCAAAGCCATGTTCTTCGACTAATGCCCAGTATAAGTCCCATAACATTTGATTCCAAACCGCACCTACAGAGTGTACTGAACCAGAAAAACGGATCACATCATCATAAGTATGATTGTTGGTTGTCATATCCGTTGAATAAGGTAACGGACGAATACCACTACCACTTGGAGTTTGACGTTCAACATATGTACCAATTCCTCGACGCATATCTCCTGTATCACCTGGTTTAACTGATGTTACTAGGCTGAAGAAGTCACTCCATCCTTCACCCATTTGTTCTCCATTCCCTAGACAACCTGCTGCTGATGGTCCACCTGTTAGACGGTTAGAAATACCATGAGCAAACTCATGTGCAATAATTCCATTATCAAAATCACCATCTAACAAAGCTGGTCCAGAAGAACTAGGTAACTGTAAAGTAACTGTTAATCCTTCTTCAATAGCAGCTTTGAATAAAGAACAATCTACTGATCCGATAGATACTGTTGGAATACTTGGATCATCAATTTCTGGAACTCCTGCCATTCCCATTGTAGAATTTTCAAAATTACATATAATACAAGCAATTGCTCCTGCCGCTTCTGCATTTGCCGTTTTTTCTTCAAAGAAACAGCCACCACGATCGACTAAAGCAATTTTTCCTTCTAGATTATCATTAGCTAGCGTATTACAACCAAAATTGGGTTCACTTGAGTTATCAAATGCAATAGCAACTTCACCACTAATAGGTGTCTCTGTTACCATTGGTCCAAAATCAGCCGTTCCTGTTTCGTAAGTACCTTCTAAATTAACGGGGCTATTAACGGTTAGTAATTTTCCGCCTGCTTGATCCCAAAGATACATCTGCATTCTTCCACTTGAACCATCTGGAGGTGTAGAGAAATTAGCATTATTGATATTCTCTACACTTCCATTACCGTCTTGTGCCTCCGCCAATACATGATCGCCACCACCGCCTACACCAGTATAGTTTCTTCGCTGAAAGTTACCTGCTGCTTCATCAAAACCGAAATTAGCAGAATAATCATGAATCGTATTCACCATATAAAAGAGGTTAGTTACTGCTGCATCTCGTTGATCTTCAGGTTCATTATTTGCATCATACGGATAATCAAACACCAACTCTTCTCCACCGTCTGGCTCCCCAGTAGGATTACTGGTATTGTTCAAATCTAGATAAGCATGTACATTATTTCCTCTTGTAATAGTAAACTCAGCTCCTTCTTCTCCGTTAGTATCATGCCATCCGAAAGGAGAATAAGTAACATCAAATGGTTCAACCATCAATGTACGGTCTCCATGAATTGGACTTTCAAAAGGACTGTTCACACCATTAATATCCTCTCCAAAAACTCTATAGCTCCCTCCCATCATTACACTTGACTCCGATTTCAATGCCTGTGCTACTTCAACTGTTGCTGTTGCATGATTGTGATTTGTACAAGTATCATCATGTCGGTGATATGGATCATCTACGAATTTACAGTGAGAAGTCCAACTGATTTTATCTAATAATTCACCTGTTTCAGCATCTACTCGTATACTCCAATAATCAGAACCATCCATTTGATCTATTGCTAAGTCCCAAGCCAAACGAACACCATTTTCTTTTGTAGGTTGAAACCGTAGTGTTACCGGTACATCGCTCAATGAGTAATCTCCTTTACTGAAAACAAATTCTTTATTACTAATTTGTTCTTTTACAATAATATCACTTTTTGTGTTTTGCCCTAAATGTCCTAAAGCAAACTGAATAGCTTGTGTGGCACTAATTTGTGGACTTGTCGTATTTACTTTCGATTCTAAATTAGCAATAAAACGATTTCCAACATTGAGGACTTTACCGTTTGGTGTTACGTGAACGCTTGTAATAGCATTGTACACTTCTATACCAGCATGACGCTGAATGAAATAAAGGTGTGTTACGCCATTATGTTTTGATTGATACTGATTGCTGATTGCAAAATCATTAATATCGGCTCGTTCTAATCCCCATTCCTGATACTTTCCTTCCATATATCGAAGTCCAATATCGAGTGAAGATTGCATTTGAGCAAAAGATGTTCCAGCCATTCCGACTAGAAATACCATTACTAAGAATGTGTTTTTGGTAATTTTTAAATTCATATTACGGTTGTCTATTTTTTTAAAACGTAATTACAGAGAACTACTAAATCTTGTACTTTGTAAAAATATATAATATTTATCGTACTTGAAACAAAAAACTGATGTATAAACTAAATGCTATCCGACAAAAAAGGTTTTCTTTGGGTGTATTTTAAATGTTATACAAAGTGAACCATGCGACCATCATCAAAAAGTAATAATATCATCATTGGAAGGCATCCCGTTATGGATGCCATAGAGGCAGGTGTTTCTATTGAAAAAATTGTTCTTCAACAGGGTATTCGAGGAGAATTTGAAAAATCGTTGCGGTATCAATGCAAGATTAATAATATTTTACTTCAAGTCGTACCGAAAGAACGGCTACAAAAATTTAGTCGGGGTAATCATCAAGGTATTATTGCATTCACCTCTCCTATTCCTTACTATAAAATTGAAGATGTCATTCCGAGTATTTATGAAAAATCGGAAATACCGCTTTTATTGATTTTGGATGGTGTGACGGATGTTCGAAACTTTGGTGCTATTGCAAGATCTGCTGAGCTTTGTGGCGTTCATGCAATTATAATTCCTAAAAAAGGTTCAGTCAGTATCACAGATGATGCGATTAAAACCTCGGCTGGTGCATTGACAAAAATACCTGTTTGTCGAGAAAATAGCCTTATTACCACTATTGAACTGTTAGAAATGAACGGGATTCCGACTTTTGCTAGTGATTTACAAGCTACAAATCTATTGAAAGACCAAGATTGGGATCAACCTGCGGCGATTATTATGGGTTCGGAAGGCAAAGGCATTAGTCAAGCCGTTCGTCAAAAAGTTGATCACTTATTTATTATTCCACAAGTGGGTACAACGGATTCGTTTAATGTGTCGGTAGCTACGGGAATTATTTTGTATGAGGTGATGCGGCAGAGGATGGTTTGAGAACGCTGCGCTATGAGAGGCAAGAGGCAAGAACGTTCTGATGAATCAGAACTTTGAGAAGCAAGACTCTAAAAGCGACTTTCTTTGAGCGTTCTTGGAGTCTTGTTTCTCAAAATGTAGCGTATCGAAATGCTCTTGCATCTTGGAGCGTAGTGTTCTCAACCTCATAGAAATAAAAATGACTTGGTACGCATACCAAGCCATTAATAATCATCCCAATACCGATTAATTTTATCTTTAATTCTTACCAAATAGCAAGAACATCCTATGATTCTTTTTGAAATTTAAGTGTGGTTTTTTGATACTAATTATTGAAATGTCCTTTAAGGAAGAACATTAATTTTTTAGTATAAAAATATTTCATGATTAGCAGTAGCTAAACGTGAATTGTGATAGGTTTATGATATGGAAACATTAATTATAGGTGACTCACCTAAACGGAAAGAAGATATAAAAAATGTTCATGGCTTATAATTTGTTGATGAAGGATTGTAATTCTGACGACTTACATATTATCCTCAACAATTATATCACAAATATACAGCATATATCTTTACTACAAATACCCTAAAAAGGGTATTTTTTGAATTATCAGAAAAAATAATATGTCAAAAACAGGAAAGCCCTTAGAAATAGGTCTTTTTTAGAGAACAACTATATCTAAAGGCTTGGTTAATATTTGTCGGATATAGAAACTACTTATTTTTCTTCTATTTCTTCTTCTGGTTGTATCGGTGTTGGGCAGCCATCAATATAGGCATGGAAAACAGCACCTGTAACAACTTCAAATCCTGGCTCTAAACAAACTTGTTGACCACCAGAGAAGACAACATTTCCATAATTTCCAACTTGACCACTTGAACTAACAGTATTACTAGCAAAATAACCATTATTGGGAATTGGGGTGTTGCTTTCATCTAAGTTAACAGGGCAGCATCCATTAGGGAATTGAGCAATTGCATAAGTTATACAAAAGTTTGAATTTCCTGCCTCATCTTCCACCCAAACTTCAAGTAAATTTGTTCCAGCATCTTCACAAGGAATATCAATGGAAGATACCAATGAATCTGAACTTCCTAATATTCTCATTTTGACACTATTTTCTACAAATACATCACTAGAACAATTATCAAAAGCATATTCTAGTACATCAGAAGCATAAACAGTCACATAATTATTACCTGCTAATGGTCCAGCAATCGAAATTCCATTTAGACAGACAGGTGTTGGTGTTACATCATCCTCTACCAATACCTGCGTAGAACATACATCTGAATTACCATTAGCATCAGTCACTCGTAATTCAACAGTAACTAAATTATCTGTATCACAACATCCAAAATCTACAAAGCTATCCCAGCTGCTTATTCCTAGACAACCATCCGTACGACGAACCTCTAAAGTACTAATCGTCCCACCACAGCTACTTACAGAATTATCATCTATCTCACTTGCCAACAATTGTCCAATTCCATTGCTACTCAACGATGCAGTTAAGTTTTGTGTACAAATAGCTCCAGGCGTTTGAACATCTGCTACATTTACAGTAATGAGTTGTTGGGTATGATTCATACACTCATCTTCAACAAGTAGCATAATTTCATTACTCCCAATAGGAAGGTCTTGAATATTTGCTGTTGTTATATCGATAGTAGTCAAATTACCATTTGAATCATAAACACCTCCTCCAACGACATAAGTAGCTGTTGCTACGTTTACATTACCACAAGCATCTGTAACATTAAACTCTGATAAAGCAATATTACTCATACAAGTAATAAGATCAAGGTTACTAGTAAATGCTGTATTTGCGATGACGGGTGCTTGTGTATCTTCAACTTTTATGATCTGCACATATGTATTTATAATACCATTACACCAATCTATGATTGTCCAAGTTCGTGTTATCTTAAATCCATTTCCACAGATAGAATCTACTATATCATCATAGATAAATGATATATCGCAAACACCATGTTGACTACCTGTTAAATCAAAACAGTTATATTGGAGATTACCTGTAATATCTGAAGTCATATCAATAGAATTTTGACTAGTACATTCAATACTTACGTCTTCTGGATAACTCAATTCGCCAAAATCAGGAAAAATCAGATTGACGGTTTGGATACTAATAGAAGTTCCCCCATAAGCATCTGTCGCCTGCCAGAGTCTTTCAATTGTTGCTCCTGCTCCACCTGTTTGATCACAATTAGTCTCTACGATGACTTCATCTATTACTTCAACACTTTGTAAAGAACAGTCAAAAGCAGCATACGGAAATGGAAAGCCTGCGGTTATATCTATGGAGCAGTTAGTGATGACTCCACCACCAAAAGCCATATTAGGAGTAGTGGCATTATTATCTTTTATTTCGATGTACCATGTATCACCCAAGTTCGAAGGGGTTTGATTACCTGTATTTTCAATAACAGTATCATCTGTATCTATACTTTCTATTAATGGCATTTCCATTCCTAAAAAAGGGATCAATCCATCTATTACTGTAAATGTATTATTGGCTGCTATATTTGAGCCAGTTGCTAGTGAAATAGGAGCAATACTCATTGTACTTGGTGCATGGAGTATCAACTCTAAGTCGGTAAAATCATTATGTGTTAAATCTATCTGGATTTGGATATCTTGAATAATCTCTCCTAGAGAGGTACACGTTACTGGAATAGGAATAAATGTATTCGTGATTGCATCAGCAGCATTGATGGTTGTTGTAAATGGTAAGTTGTTATTCAAATAGTTAGTACCGTGTGTATAATTTTCATTTAATGCTTCTGGGTGTGTACAAGCAATGTCATAATCCTGGGTGGTCAAGATAGGTGGAGCATTGTCCTCTACGGTTATCGCTCCCCAGCATTTATTGCCACTAAAAACATGCTCTACTAAAAACGTCAACGTTTGTCCAGTATAAGTTCCGTCTATCAAATTATGTGCAGGAGGCGTTTCAGAATCTAACGGTGAAATAGAATTTCCAAATTGATCTAAAGGTAAACCATTTACATCATAGATGACCACCAGATTTCCATTATTGTCTATTAGAAAACATTCATATTCATTATTACAATTATTCAGATTTTCTAGTAATATATCAGGTGTAACTTGTATCACACATTCACCAAAATCATCTAAATAAAAATTCCCAGAATTATTGTCATCATCTGATAAATCTGGTGTACCTAGAGCAATTATAACGTTATTTTCACAAGTCAATGCTGGGTTTGTATTTGTAACGACATATAAATTATTGATACTACGTGTAATAATCCCATCACAGTAAGTAACTTCATGAAGTAGGCGATGTGTTCCTACTGGAATGTTAGCTATATTTACATCAACTGTTCCATTCGTATAAGTAAATGGGCCATTAGTTACAATCGTTGTATTTGGATTACTATTTAATTCTATAATTATAGATTCCATTACGCAACCCTGTGGTTGGGCATGACCACTATTTATTGGACAAACAAATGGTTCATTCAAGGTTATTGTTCCATCTTCTACACAATCATTATTTGGATCAGTGACTACAAAATCGTTTACAATATTATTGTGACAAGGAATCGTAAAAATGACTTCATCTATTACCGAAAAAGTAGGATTACTTGGGCCACTCATTAATAAGTAATCTCCGAAAGATGAGTCACTTATATTTATGATTTTTGTTCCTAAATGTGTATCGGACGAGATCAATTCCCAAGTTCCGCCATTCCACCCATTATTGGTGGTTTCCGAAGCGGCAAATGTGTATTGCTGACATTTATCTAAGAAAACATTATAGTAAATCTGAGTACCGGGAGCTAAACCTGCATAGGCTGTTCCGTCAATATCCAAAAGTATTGTTGTGGGTGTATTCGTTTCTCGTAATTGAAAGGCTTGATCCTCGGGAAAAGTTCCCATTGTGATGCGTACTTCAGTATTGGTAGGTGCACAGCAAGCTACATTACAACTGGTGTTAATTCTAATAGTTTGATTGGCTGGTGGATTTGCAACGTAACTTATAGAATTCCCCATAATATCAAGAGCTATTTCACCATTAGCATCAAAGAGCCTGAATCCATGTTCATTTTCAAAAGCCCCATTCCAATATTCTAGATCAATAATTCCAGAGTTAGATGCTTGGATTGGTACTACAAGCAAACCTCCATTACAATTTGAGGGAGTTACTTTATAATTTGTAGCAGATTGGTTATTTAGTTTAACATCTATAGAAGCACCATCCCAACCATTACTAGCTGAATCTTCTAACATCAAAATGTAGGTACAATCGCCTTGTAGACAAGAAGACAAATTACAGTCTAATACCTGATAATGTGCTCTTCGACGATTGCCTGTGCAGCCATTACTGCATACGCAATCAGCATAAAAAGTATAACACATTTCAATATCAGTAGGTACTGTACCTGCAATGATTGGGTTAAAAGAATCTCCTGTCGCCACTAAATTACCACCTGTTTCGGCATCCCACCATTCGACAGTAGAAGTACCTCCTCCTGCACAGTTGCAAGTTGCGGTTAATACTGGGCTATTTCCGACAAGATTATCTATACAATAATAACCATTTGTGGTCGTGACAGCATAACTCGAGGAAAATCCAGTAAAACTGAAAAGTAGAAATAGAATGGTCAAAAGGTCGGTTAATTGTTTTTGCATTGGTTGTTTTCTTTATTTGTTGTGTAATAAATACAATAATAATGAAAAACACTGGAATGAAGTATTCTAATCTGTGGTTTATTTAAATAAAAAACGCCCCTCCTTACTATGTAAGAAGAGGCGTTTGTCTTTTCATCTATTAGAGCTTTCTACTCTAATTTATATTTCTATGTGATAATGATTATTCTAAAATAATCATCTTCTTCGTCGCTGTATTCGTCGGTGTATCCAATTGGT
>JAHDFQ010000090.1:16876-19760 GCA_020628085.1 Saprospiraceae bacterium | reverse complement strand
CACCTATTATCGTTGTTGAGGGCTCGACGCCCGATAACAACGAAAAGTACAAATAGCGCTTAGAATCTTTAAATGGATAATTCCGAAATCAAATATAGTAAAATATTTATTGAACAGGAAGGCAGCTAAATGAAAAATGACATCGTTAGGTATTATGTGAAGTGAATATATTGGTTTAACAACAAAATTGATCTTTCATTCACATGGATTATTTGGATATAAAAAAGGTAGAAATTTTACTGAAATCATTAGAATAAGTAAAAGATAATCTGCCAAAATAATTGAAGCGATAGGTTAATTGTCAATGAATCATGAAAAATTGATTCTAAATTTTTATGTCACTCGTTAAAAAGTTGTAAATTGACGAGGGCTTAATTAAATCATCCTTGCCCATGGATATCGCTTTAAACTTGAAAAAAGAAGAAACAGACCTAATCTCGGCTTGCATCCAAAAAGAACGTTGGGCGCAAAAGAAACTTTACGAAAGTCATTATGGAAAAATGATGGGAGTATGTCTTCGCTATGCCAACAGTAAAGATGACGCACAAGATATTTTACACGAAGGTTTCATTAAAGTCTTTAAAAATTTATCAAAATATCAAGTTGGAACATCTTTAAATGCTTGGATTCGCCGAATAATGGTGAATACTTCAATTGATTTTTATCGAAAGAGCGTTCGTAAAAGAACAGAAGATATTGAACAAGCCTACGATCTGAGCGTGAATGATGCTGACGCCATAAGTCAGATGACAGAAGAAGAAATTCTGAAATCAGTCCAGACATTATCACCCGCTTATCGAACGGTTTTTAACCTTTATGTGATTGAAGGTTTTTCGCATAAAGAAATTGCAGATCAATTAGGTATTACAGAAAGTACATCTCGCTCTAACTTAGTTAAAGCACGGATGAAGCTCAAAGCAATAATGATCTCAAAACGCCTACATTGACATGTACCAATAAAGGCAGCATTTTATACTAATCTATCAATTTTGAACCAAACTAAGAATAGAAATGCACCAGCATTTCAATAATTGATTTTACTTGTATTTTTTGCATAAGCAAATGAAGAAGAATTTTATAGACGAAACTGTAAGAAAAAAACTGAAGGATGTAGACATTCCTTTCGATGCTGCTTCTTGGCAAGCCCTAGAGCAAAAAATCGAAAGCGATGCTGATCTTTCTGTTGATGGTAGTCCTGAAGATGCTTTTGATACTGTTATCAAATCAGCTTTGACTTCTGATATTATTACTTCTATTCCAATGAACTGGGATACGCTTAAAGCTCGCATGGATTTAGATCCCGACCTCATTCCCAATTCTGCTGACCAACCTTATAGAGACGCTCTTGAACATGTAGAAGTACCTTACACACCTGCTGCATGGGATATGATGGAAGCGCAGTTGGACTTGGACGATAACTTGGCAGATTTGGAATCTGACGATGTTGTCGATCAAACCGTTTATAATAAAATAAATAATCTTCAAGTTCCGTATGATGCCGAAAGTTGGCAATCGCTTTCTGATAAATTAGATGGCATTGGTATTCTTCGTCAACGTATTGTCTATCGTTATAAAGCGGCGGAATTACTCCTGTTTTTATTGCTTTTAGTTACAGTTACTAACTTCTTACCTTTTACAAGTACTACTACACATACGGATCATCCAATTGTAGCATCTCCAGTTATACATCAACACAAATCTGATGATTCTACTAATGCGTTAAATGGTGAGTCTTCGGAAATAACGCCATTATTTGCTGAATCAAATTTAGTAAAACCTAAAAACGCCCTAACTTTAAATAGTACAAGTCAAGCAGAGGAAGTTACTAATACTAATGTCAATTTAGGACAAACTAATGATGGATCTAAAGCAAAACAAGAAGTATCTTTAACTAATTCGGCTGATATTATCGTCAATATCACAAAAGAAGATATACAACAAAGTAGAACGATAGAAAATACGGAATTGGCGTCCAAATCATTTCCGTTGGTTATGAACGAGCAAGAAACTTCAAGTAGCTTACGTTATAAATTATTAACGGACGACCAACGTATGGAAATGGGACTAGCATTGTTGCCTATTGTTCCGTCAAATTTAGTAGATTTTGCGATCGAAAAACCCGTTTACAATTGTATTACTTGTACTGCTCCAAAAACAATGCGCATCTATGCTTCTATGTTCTTAATGGGTGATTTTAATTATATTTTGACTCCTTTTGATCGTACCTTTCAGGTAGATGCCTATAGCAATGGATCAATAGGATACGGAATTGGTTCCACGGTCGCTTTTTCTTACGGAAAATGGGAATTGGAAACAGGAGCTATTTTTAATACTAAAATTTATGAACCTACAACATTAACTGAAACGATTGGAGATTTTGAAACAGGATATGTTTCTTTAAGTTTAAAGCAAATTGAGTTAAATATTTTACAAGTTCCATTACATATTCGATATAATTTTGATAAGTCGAAAAACTGGAATGTATACGCTAGCGCAGGGGCTTCCCTTCAAGTTGCCGTTTTCAAAAACTCTGATTTCGATTCTGATTATACCGCTCGCCCTTCCTTAGAACGCAGCACCAGTCGCCAATCTTTACAAGAAATTATCAATGAAAACTCGACCTTTAACGAACAGCGATTTTCTGATGGAGGTTGGTTTGAAGAGGGTGGAACGTTTATCGAAAATCGTTATTTTACGGCTAATATCGGTGTAGGAATTGAACGTTCGCTAGGTTCTCGCTGGAGTGTGTTTACACAAACGATGTATCAGCATACCCTATTATCAAATGGTTTCGGACCTAAAAATGATCGAATTAATACGGTGTCGGTATTGGTGGGCGCAAGAACTCAATTTGGTAGTAAAATTAATACTAAACGCTAGTTTT
>JAHDFQ010000090.1:1756-16776 GCA_020628085.1 Saprospiraceae bacterium | reverse complement strand
TTGGTGGGCGCAAGAACTCAATTTGGTAGTAAAATTAATACTAAACGCTAGTTTTATTTTCTTTTATATATAATTCTTTTTAAAAACATACAAAAATTGTCAAGGGAATAAATTCCTTTGGAAAAAGGTTATTTCAAGGTGGTTTTAACCCCTTGCTAACATCATTATTTAAATTTTATTCATTTTTGTATGGTTTCAAAATAATTCCTCAAATACGCATTGAGTGTGGAGTTAATCATTTGGTGGTTTACTTCTAAAATATGCAGGGTAGCGTGTGGAACTTTTTTAGTAAATTTTTTTCCTTCTTTCGGCTGGATAATGAAGTCTTTAGTTCCATAAAAAAGATCAATCGGAATTTGATGATGACTCAGAAACGAAGCAAACTTCCAAGGATAGGTCATAAAATGAGTTAGTGAAATCCAATTATTGAATAATCGTTTTCGGCGTCGGGCATTACTTAAGTGGACGCCAACAAATTTATGAGCAACAGGCTTGATCCATTTTCTTTCATATAAAAAATTACTAAATTTTAAGAATTGCTCTGGACGTTCTAACCTGTTCTTTACCCATTTTCTAAACCAAACAGGCACTAAGTTGGCATTGAATAATCCTTTGATACGGATACCATCGGGAGCAAGAAAATAAAGATGTGTTACTTGTCGGTATATATGAGGTAAAACCTTCATAATCAAACGACTACCCATGCTATGCCCCATCAAAGCAACCTGTTTTTTTCCTAGTAAATGAGCGAGTTTTAATATTACATTTTCAATATCAGATACTGTATAAGTTGAGTTTTTCCAATCAGTTTTTCCATGAAAAGGCAGATCAATCGCTAAAACAGTATATTTGCTTTCCAAAGCTGTTTCCAATGCGAGATAAGTTTCTGCTTTGTCAGCGAATCCATGAATTGCGATCAACAATTCCGACCCGTTTCCGAATTGTAGATAATGGATGTTATGATTTTTGTATTGAAAAAAAGGCATAAAAGATGTCTTAGTTAGGACACATCAAAACTTCAAATCGAGCATTTAGAACTATCAAAGGACTGTGTCGTTTTAGGAAAGATAGTATGATTATATTATAAACAAATCAAAAACCAACATGAATATTAAATTCATTCCCACAATTCTTCTTTTAGTAAGTTTCTTACTTTTATTTTCAGCTTGTGGCGTTAGTAAAATAAAATCCGATTCTAAGCCTATTACCCATGAAAAATGGGATAGTTTAGTTAGTAAACACGTAACGGAAAAAGGATCGGTTGATTATAAAGGATTTATTCAAGATAGCACACAACTGAATAGTTATTTGACATTACTCAAAAATAATCATCCCAACGATAAAAACTGGTCAAAAGATGAGCAATTAGCCTATTGGCTGAATGCTTATAATGCTTTTACGGTCAAACTAATCATGGATCATTATCCCGTCAAAAGTATTAAAGATATTAAAAATGGCGTTCCATTTGTCAATACTGTCTGGGATATAAAATTTATTAAAATAGAAGGACAGGAATACGATTTAAATAATATCGAACACGGTATTATTCGCAAATATTATGACGAACCACGCATTCATTTTGCCTGTAACTGTGCTTCTATCTCTTGTCCTCGATTACGTAATGAAGCCTATCAAGCGAGCAAATTGGATGCTCAATTGACCGATCAGGCGAAGTATTTTTTGACGAACGAAGTGAAAAATAAAATTGATCCCCAAAACCCAAAAGTTTCCAAATTATTTACTTGGTATAGTGGTGATTTTAAGAAAGGTGGAAAATCTGTTATTGATTTTATTAATCAATATTCTGAAGTGAAAATTAATGAAAATGCAGAACTAGAATATTTAGATTATAATTGGAGTTTAAACGAATAAAACTGGTGTAGTCAAGAGATCATTCAAATGATCTCTTGACTAAAAATCTTCAAAAACCGATGAAATAGGAAGACTCAAAAAAGGATAATCCACTTTAGCTAGATAAAGCCCTTGAGGCGGAGCAGATGTATGATATTTAACCCGTTTTTTGGTCTCGATGGCTTCTACAAAAGCATCCAATGTTAACTGTTCTCGTCCAATATCGACCAATCTGCCCATTAATAAACGAATCATACCACGAAGAAAGCGATCAGCCGTGATTTCAAAACAAAATCGAGTACCACAAAAAGCACGATGAAAATTGATTTTTTTGATTTGGCAATTGGTATGGTTGTGTAAATGTGGTTGCAAACACATGGACTCAAAATCGTGATAATTTGCAATGGTTTGACTTGCCCTTTCCATTTTAGAAATATCTAAATCATAGGTGAAATAGCTACTCAATTTAGTAATAAAAGGATTTTTTTGAGTATGAAAATAGTAGCGATACGTTCTATTTGTAGCATCTAATTGTGCATTTGCACGTGCTGGAACGTCTGCCAAATCATGGATAATAATATCATTTGGAATAAGAGAATTAAGTTTATAAACAAGGTCAAAATCAATGTTTTGTTCAATATTAATATGTGCAAAAAACTGACTGGCGTGAACACCTGCATCTGTTCGCCCACATGGATGAATCTTGGTCGGTTTTCGTAAAATAACTGCCAATTTATCTTCAATATGCTGTTGTACACTAGAAACATTAGGCTGACTTTGCCAACCTCGATAGCGAGTGCCTAGATAAGATAAATGAAGAAAATAACGCATTCAGCAAAGCTAGCTTTTTATTACGATCAAAAAAAATCCCTGCCAATGGGGAATTGACAAGGATAGGGGATTTCTTTATAAATGTTTAGTGTTTATAAAATAATAACTCGATTAGTGTATTTAATATTATCCTTAGTAGTTGTTATAACAAAATAAATACCTTTGGATAAACCAGAAAATTCTAATGTTTGGGTTGAATGGAGCTCCATATATCTTTGTTGAACTAGTGTGCCATCTGAGTAAAATATCTGAATATTTTTTGGTTGGATGTATTGATCTAGCTCCATGAAAACAGTTCCATGACTTGGATTAGGATAAATTTGAATGAAGTTAGAATCACTGTAATTTTTCGTGGCATTGACACAACTTTCAAAACTCACAATTAGCTCATTGGAAGATACAGCTTCCGTATCTACACAGGTTGATGTGCCCATGACCTGGCAGGAAACAACGTCTCCTTCATCCAAATCAGACGAACTATAAATACTTTCGTGGAAATTGAGTGGTATACCGTTAACAAACCATTCCAAAGTTGGATTTACACCAGCATTAAATGTCGTTGCTCGAAATACCAATTCATCATCAGGACAGAATATAGTATCTAAACTATCTAAATTAATTGTTATAACAGGAAATAAAGGTGGAACAATCGTAAAGGTTGTTACATCAGAAATGGCTACATCATTCGCAACACAATCTGCCGATGAAATCATCGTTACAAATATTTGGTCATCGTTTTCCAAGTCATATACTTCTAAAACAGAATCATTGCTAACCACTTGTCCATTTAAAAACCACAAATAGCTCGGATTTGTACCGCTATTTATTCCAATTGGTTGTAGAACAGTGATCTGATCTTCACAAATGGTATCATTCGCAATATCAATTGCTACTTCTGCCATAGTCGAATCAACGACTTGAACAATCCAACTTTCAGAAGTATCTATATTGGTAGAAAGACAAAATGCGTCTGATTGTAAAACACATTGAACAGCATCTCCACTACTTGAAGTTTCTAGTGTGAAAGTAGGTGTATTAATTCCTGTCGAAACACCATTAACCAACCATTCAAAACTTGGACTTTGTCCTGCATTTACAGTATCAATTTCAAAAATAGAAGCTGCACCGACACAGAGTTCGGTATCATTAGAAAATACATTAATCGAAGGCTCGGAAGGCGAAATAATAGTTGGAATTATCGTATTGGAATGATCGGTATTCGTAGTAACACAAGACTCCGAAGACGTCAACACACATTGTATTTCGTCTCCATCGTTCAAACCAGATGTCGTAAATGTAGCAATATTACTTGCTACCAAATTGTCATTCCAATACCAATCTAAACTTGGATTATTTCCTCCATTAATAGTTGTAGCATTGAAGGTCATAGGTGAACCATAACAAACTTCATTTTGATCGGTGGTAATATTGATGTTAGGTGTTAAATTGGGGGAAACAGAAACCAAAATTGGTGCAGAAGTAACAGCATTATTGCTGACACAATGTAAAGAACTCACCAATTGACAGGTAATAATATCATTATCGTTTAAGTCAGAACTACTAAAACTGGCATTTGATATTCCTGTTGAAACACCGTTAATCATCCAATCATAAAGAGGATTTTGACCTGCATTCTGAGTGTTGGATGTAAAAGAAATTGCTGAACCCTGACAGATATTAATTACATCGGCTTCAATATCAATACTTGGAATTGCAGCATCCGCTACATGAATAACGAGATCATTGGATATAACTTCATTGGTCGTTAAACAACTTCCATTCAGTGTTACAGTACATTGTATAACATCGTTATTTTGGATAGATGAACTCTCAAAAGATGAGCTATTTGAACCCACATTCATACCATTAATCTGCCATTGATATTGAATATTTCCAGCTGTATTAACTGTATTTGCCTCAAAAACGAGTAACTCACCTGCACAGATCGAGTTGGCATTGACATCAATATTAATTTCTGGGGTTAGTAATGTATTTACTGAAACAGAAACAGGTGCAGAAACAACGATATTTTCTTCAACACAATCCGCATCAGAAATTAATATACACGTTACTTCATCGGTATTCTCTAATTCAGAAGTACTAAATATAGGATTATTTGAACCCATATTGATACCATTGATTTGCCATTGATAACTAGGGTTTGTTCCTTCGTTTTGAGTATTAACAGTAAATGTTACAGTCTCGTTGGCACAAATGACCGTTTGGTCAGCTTCAACTTCAATGGATGCAACTGCGGCCTCGCTTACTTCAAAAGTAATGGCATTAGAAATAACAGGATTATTCTGTACACAAGCCCCCGAAGCATTATAAATGACCCCAACAATATCACCATTTTCGAGATTACTACTTGCAAATATGGGCGAAGTGACTCCTGTTGTCATACCATTAATAATCCACTCATAAGTTGGTGTGCTCCCTGCATAAGTTGGATTGATTTGAAAATCAACTAGCGTTCCTGGGCAGATATTATTGGCAGAACTACTGATTTCAATGGATGCATCTACAAAAGGATTAATATTTAATTCAGCAGACGCACTTTCTATATTTTCATTTAAGTTTCCACTAATTGAACAAGAATACAGTCCACTATCATTGATATTAGGATTATCAAAATAGAGCGTATCATTCGTTGCACCCGATATAGCTACGCCATCTTTTTTCCATTGATAGGAAAGGGGAGGTGTACCCGTTGCGAAAACGGACAGAAACGTTGGATTAGTCTGGCACGAACTGGTATTTTGAGGTTGTACGATAAATGTCGGTGCGATATATTCCGTTGCGGTATATTCATAAGCACCTATATCTACTGTGTTATTGCTTATTCTAATATTTCCATCCAAATCATATAAAACGGTTGTTGTCCCAATTGCATTATTATTTCCATTATCCACCAAAGGAGAACCTGGCATCAAACGAAAATCATTATTTTCTACATCCACAAATAGAGGCGAAATATTAAACAAAACACCTTGTCCACAAGTTACATTCGAGTCTTCACCACTATTTAAGGATATGCAATCAGATTTATCAACCAAACAGTTTTCAATGGTTGGAGTTCCTTTAATACATCTAAAAACAGATCCGAAATCGGCATTATTTCCATAGATAATCGTATTTCGTATCAAAGGACTGCTCGTTCCAGTTGCATCTGAAGCATTACAGTATATTCCACCACCAACTATAGCTGTATTTCCATAAAAAGTACAATTAGTAACTGTTGGACTACTATTACCATTTTGAGAACCCAAGCAATACATGCCACCTGCAGATAAACCTGAATTTTTAGCGACTACGCAATTTGTGATCTGTGGACTACAATCTCCAGATTTACCTAAGTTATAAATTCCTCCACCATACGTTCCTGCGGTATTACTCAAAATGATACAGTTGGTAATAATCGGATTGCTGATACCACTAATAGCGTTGTTGAAGATTCCTGCACCAGCACCGTCAGCACTATTATTTTTGATGATACAATTTTCAATAATTGGGTTAGAATTTCCATTATCAGAAGCTAAATTGTAGATCGCTCCACCAGCAGATATTCCATGATTTTGAGTAAACGAACATTGTTTGATTTCTGAATGGGATTGACCGTCGAATGACCCATCGTTGTAAATGCCACCACCAATATCAGCACGATTTCCTTGAAATATACAGTCAAAAATATTACTGTTACTTGTACCTGTTTTTCCAAAATTCATGATTGCTCCACCGTGTTTATTTGCAATATTTTGGTTGAATGTACAATTCTGAATAATCGCTTCACTATTTCCATCATTAATACCAACATTATTAATTGCACCACCGTCAAAATTTGTGAAATTATCTTCAAAAACACAACCAATAATTGTGGGGCTACTGATACCTTGGTTACTACCTTGATTATAAATCGCTCCACCACCAGCATCACCAGTATTATTGCTAAATGTACAATTTTCAATGATTGGACTAGCTTTTCCTAGATTTCCTTTATTATAAATTGCGCCACCAAAACCAAGTACAGTATTGTGCTCAAAAGTACAATTACGGATAATCGGATTAGATCCATTTGGATAGTTGTATCCATCATTATAAATTGCTCCGCCGCTATTTTCTATTGCTCCATGTCCATTTTGTAATAAATCAGCATTAGCATCTTTAAGTGTAAATCCATCCAAAATAGTATTACTGCTCGCAAATTGAATATGAATGATGGTGTAGGAGTTGGAGGTAGGTAAATTATCTTGATTAATATCGCCACTTAGAACAGTTGTATTCGTTTCCCAGTTTCTTTCAGTTCGAGTCGTTTCTGTACCTAAAAAACCACCGTAAATAGCAACATCAGAAGGAATTTGAAGAGATTTTTTTCGATCTTCAGTCGTGCAGTTCGAACAGTTAGTAGGGTAGTAAATACCTTGCTGTACCCAGATTTCAGAGTTAGGAGTGGCTACTGCCAACGCGTCTGATAAACTGATTGCGTTTGTCCAGGATGATCCATTGCCGTTAGCGATTGGTTTGACGTAAATACGCTGAGTATATGTAAGTTGTAGACAAACAAAAAAGGTTAGAAAAGAAAGGATGTTTCTTTTATAAAACATGGTATTATAAGTTTCGTTTTTCAGCTAAAGGGGATGATTAAATTAATACTTTTTCAGTATTAATTCATTGATCTTATTTGGAGTTTTGGTTTATGAGCTAGACGTAGAACTGGTTGTTTACATTTTCTAACACAAAGGTCACATAATTTGGCGAGAGTTAATATACCCTGTTCAGGGTATATTCATATAAGTTTAATACAAAATCTATTAATTAAAAACAGTTGGTCTACCTGATGATTTTACATACATTTTGAGAAATCAATCAACTTTTTAATGTTTCAGATACTCAAAGTCATAAGATTTTTATATTAATAGCTGGTTTTATTCGTCATTGTTTACTTTTGTGATATGACAAGAATAATATTAAAAAGAAGAAAAGACGAACCCGTCAGACGTTATCATCCATGGGTGTTTTCGGGGGCAATTAAAAGAATAGAAGGTGAGGTAGAAAATGGTGATGTAGTAGAAATATATGCCAATAATGGAGACTTTTTGGCAGTTGGTCATTATAATAATGGCAGTATTGCGGTGCGTATTATTTCTTTTGAAAAACGAGATTTAGATCAAGATTTTTGGAATGAAAAGCTGGCAACGGCATACGAATATCGGACTCGAATTGGGTTGACTCAAAATGAGCAAACGAATTGTTACCGATTAATACATGCAGAAGGAGATGGTCTACCAGGATTGATTATTGACATGTACAATCATCATGCAGTAGTGCAATGCCATTCAATTGGAATGCACAAAAATCGTAATGAAATTGCAGCAGCATTAAAGCATGTGTTTGGCGAAAAACTGATTAGCATTTATGATAAAAGTGCGGCGGTACTACCTCGTGAATATGCGCTTGGTGTAGATGATGAATTTCTATATGGAGAAGCTGAAAGTGGAATCGTTCACGAAAATGGAAATCAATTTGAAGTTAACTGGGTGGAAGGACAAAAGACAGGTTTTTTTATAGATCAACGGTTTAACCGACAGTTTTTGACACAATATGTAAAAGATAAAACGGTTCTAAATGCCTTCTGTTATTCTGGTGGATTTTCGGTGTATGCGCTTCAAGCTGGCGCAAAAGAGGTGCATTCAGTAGATATTTCAGCAAAAGCGATGGAATTGACGGATCGAAATGTGGCATTAAATACCAATCATTCGAGTCAACATATTTCTTATACGGCTGATGTTTTGAAATTTTTAAAAGAAAATGATAAGGTCTATGATGTGATGGTAGTCGATCCACCAGCTTTTGCCAAAAGCATTAAAAAACGGCATAATGCAGTTCAAGGGTATAAACGGCTCAATCGTTTGGCACTAGAACAAATTGCATCAGGTGGTATTTTATTTACGTTTTCTTGTTCTCAGGTTGTAGATAATCGACTGTTTTATAACACCATTGTTGCAGCAGCTATCGAAGCTAACCGTAAAGTTCGGGTGATGCACCATTTATCGCAATCACCTGATCATCCCGTGAGTTTGTTTCATCCCGAAGGTTCGTATTTAAAGGGGTTGGTGGTGTATGTGGAGTAGGGTTGAATTTGTTGACTAATCCAAATCCCCCAGATCCCTAACTCCAATTGGCTTCGCAACATTAAATCCTTCCGCAAATTCATAACCCGCATAACGCCCAAAAACACGAGCTTTGGCATACATAAACTGCATAAAATCCTCACCAGAAATGGGGGTTTTTTGTTCTTCGGCGTATTGCTCTGAGTCAGGCGCAGAAAACTGTGATTTGTAAGCAAAAATGGATTTCATTTTTTGATCCATATACGGCGTAATATCTACCACAAAATCAGGGTGTAATTGATAATCTTGAATGTAGTGATATACATTTTTAGGTCGCCACTTTTCTTGAGACTGACCTTCCCAATTTGTTTCAATCTTAGATAAACCCGATAAAAAACAAGCCTCTGCAATCAGCTTAGCAGCTCGTCCATGATCGGGATGTCGATCAGAAATAGCGTTGGCGAGGACAATATTAGGTTGGTATTGACGTATAAATGGAATAATCGCTCGTATACTTGCTTCGTTTTGAACGAAAAAACCGTCCTTTAATCCCACATTATGTCGAACGGAAACACCCAATACTTTTGCTGCATCTGCCGCCTCCTGATCTCGAATATCAGCATTTCCACGAGTGCCTAATTCCCCACGTGTTAAGTCTAATAAACCCACTTTTTGACCCATCGCAATATGGCGCAAAATGGTTCCACTTGCGCTCAATTCTACATCATCAGGATGCACTCCAATTGCTAATATATCTAATTTCATATGACGTGTTCGTGTGCCAACGTATTCAAGTGTTAACGCAGATACAGCACCTGAACACGTGCGCACTTGCCTGCGGCAGGCAGGCGTTAACACCTGAACACATTAAAGTATTTTCTCTATTGCTTTTTTGATTTTTTTGGAATTGGGTTTGGTAATGGCATAAAAATAATCGACCACTTGCCCGTCTTTATCCACTAAATATTTATGGAAATTCCATTTTGGCGTGGAGTTTACGCTTCCGTTTTGCTTTTTATCTGCTAAGAATTGATATAAAGGATGTGCATCCTTTCCCTTGACATGTACTTTGTCAAATATTGGGTATTCTGCTTCATACTTTACTTGACAAAACTGTTTCAAATCTTCACCATCAAGAGGTTCTTGACCTGCAAAATCATTAGAAGGAAAGGCTAATATTTCAAAGTCTTTCTCCCGAAATTCAGCATATAATTCTTTCATGTCGTCTAACTGAGGAGTGAAACCACATTTAGATGCTGTATTGACGATTAGCAATGTCTTACCTTTATATTTTTCTAAAGATACTTCTTTGCCGTCGATATCCTTAACTTCAAATTGATGAATACTTTTTGACATATAGTTGTTTTTGCTAGTAGAACAACAGTATTTGATAGAAGTTTAAACCTCATCTGTTTCACCAAGATTCTGAATAAGTTTATTCAAAATAGCATGTTCGCTAATTTCTTTTGAAGACTGAACTAAAACAGCATTGACATCCGTATTTTGCTCAATTAATTGTTTGATACGACGAGCGTTTTTGTTGTTACGGACTTGACGAATATAAATAGCCTTAATTCTATTTGGAAATTTTTTTGCTATGTCAATATAAAAATCTGCATCATGTTCTGCAGCATCTCCCAATAATACAAACGGTAAATGTGGATAAGTTTTAAGAATTTTTGTAATCGAAATCGTTTTATGATCTTTATATGAACCTGATGGCCTAATACCAAAATCCCTCAATAAAAGTGGTCCCTTCGGCAGTTGTTGAATGGTAATAAATTTCTTTAACAGATCATAAATATTCCAGGGGCTATGCGATAAATAAAAAACTGGATTTTGACGCTGCCCGTCCATGCCTTTTGAAAAAGCTTGCAATAAATCTATAATTCCTTCTATCGGTAATCGCTCATGGGCATTTTTGAAAAATGTATTATACAACATTCGCAATTTAAACAAAGAGGAAACATGTGTTTGTAAAACGGTATCATCCATATCTGTGATAATACCAAAAGTAGCTGTATTAGGCAGTATATAGACCTCACCAGCAGCTTTTATCGTCGAACCGTCTACACGAGTAGGAGCCAAGAGTTCTACTTCTAAGGGCAACCAAGACTGATCGGTTTGCGGTGCATTCCATGGACTATCCAATACAAAATATCCTTCCTGATCGGTTTCGCAGATAAACGATTGTTGTTGACAAGTAATCCGTATTTTGGCAAACGGAATTTCATCCGTTTCAAAGCGTTTTATATTGTTTATGATATTCCGAATTTTATGATCTGAAGGATCACTGAATATTCGTTCATCTTCCAAAACTCTACCTTTCAAAAAAATATTATTCTTCCCCGCATATCCACTATACGGAACAACTATTAAAGGGTCTTCCGAGTCGAATCGTTCACCAATCTGATTGATCCCAGAGAAGATTTTTTCACCTATTTTCTTTAACTTTTCAGATCGTTTGTTGCTCATTCTAACCTCCTTAATATGTATTGAATAACTACCAACGAATCAATGCCGACCCCCAAGTAAATCCACTTCCAAAAGCTGCCAGACAGACCAAATCGCCTTCTTTAATTTTACCTTGTTCCCACGCTTCACATAAAGCAATCGGAATAGAGGCTGCCGTTGTATTCCCGTATTTTTGAATATTATTATAGACTTGATCGTCACTCAATTTGAGGGTTCGTTGTACAAATTGTGCAATCCGGAGATTAGCTTGGTGAGGAATCAACATATCAATATCACCTACTTCTAAGCCTGCGGTTTGAAGTGCTTCCATTATGACTTCTGGAAACTTTTTAACAGCGAGTTTGAATACAAATTGACCTTCCATGACAGGATAAATCATATTATTGTCAATCTGATGATGATTCATGAAAATTTCTCCATATTGTTCGTCAGTCCAACCAAAATCCATGTCAATCCCCATTTTATCAAAATGATAACCACCGTGAGAACCAGGCGTAATCATGGCTAATTTTTCAGCATATGTTCCGTCTGAATGTAGTTTGGTTGTTAGTACACCTTGATTTTCATTTTCGGTTGGTTGAAGCACAACTGCACCTGCACCATCACCAAAAATAACGGTAACATTTCTTCCTTTAGTCGTAAACTCCAATCCCATAGAATGCATTTCTGCACCCACTAAAAGGATGTTTTTATACATGCCTGTTTTAATAAACTGATCGGCAATCGACAATCCATATATAAATCCAGAGCATTGATTTCGGATATCTAGAGCTCCGATTTCGGTATTGGTGATACCTAATTCACGTTGCAATAATACACCAGATCCTGGAAAATAATAATCGGGACTTAATGTCGCAAAAATAATGAAGTCTATATCCTCTTTTTGAATACCCGCTCGCTCAATAGCTATTTTGGCAGCAGCCGTACCCATGGTAGAAGTCGTTTCTTTATGTTTTGTCCCATAACGACGTTCTTGAATCCCTGTACGTTCCTGAATCCATTCATCGGAAGTCTCCATGACTTTAGTAAGGTCATCGTTTGTAACAACATTTTCTGGAACATAATGCCCTATTCCTGCAATTTTTGATCTTAACATATCTCTTAGTGGTTTTTTCTTAATATGAAATAAGGTAATTGGAAAGCATAGCAATGCTAGATCACTTTGATATGTATATATGATGTGATTATTTCCAACGACAATATTTCATTTTGAAAGCATTCTTCTTTCAAAATTTATTGCAAAATAAGTAAAATAGGTTCGATTAAAGAAAAAAAATAATTTTTTTGACTAAAAGCAAGCCTATGGTTCAAGTTTGAAACATCTACATAGGAAAATGGTTGAGCAGCCATAATTGGTATTTGATAAACTTGAATACAACGTATTCCTTTTGAAAATCTACTTTAATCTAAGTTGTTTTTCTATTTTTGTATCTGATTTCATGCGAACCAGTTATTTAAGCATGAAGCGGAGAAAACTTAAAATTTCGATCACCTATGTATCCAGATTTATCTTATATTTTACATGCCTTGATTGGGACACAACCCGATAACCCAACTTCTATCGTCAAAACCTTTGGCTTATTATTGGTGACGGCAATTTTGGCGAGTGCTTATGTTCTGTATTTAGAACTAAAACGAAAAGAAGAAGAAGGGTTGCTACAAACCATTCCTACTGAAGTGACGGTTGGTAAGCCTGCGAGTGTTTGGGAGATATTGTATAATGGTGTAGTTGGATTCGTAATTTTATCAAAAGCAGTATATGTCTTTTCAAACTTTGCAGCATTTCAGGCAGATGCAGCTTCTGTTATTCTATCAACAAAAGGTAACCTACTAGCAGGAATCATTGGTGGATTGATCGGTGCAGGATTAGTTTATTGGGAAAAAAAGCAGAAAGCTCTGCCAAAACCAGTTACTAAAACGGTGCATTTACATCCCTACGAGCGCATTGGTGATATCACTGTTGTAGCTGCGATTTCGGGAGTTATCGGAGCAAAACTATTTGCTGTGATTGAAGATATAGATCAACTGATCGCTGATCCGATAGGAACATTACTATCGGGTAGTGGAATGGCCATCTATGGAGGATTGATTGGAGGGTTTTTAGTGACTTATTTTTACATTAAACGGATGGGGATTAAACCTATTCATGTGTTAGATGCCGTTGCTCCAGCATTAATTATGGGTTCTTTGGTTGGGCGTTTCGGTTGTCATTTTGCAGGTGATGGATGTTGGGGAATCCCGAATACTGACCCGACGCCTTCTTGGTGGATTTTTCCAGATTGGTTGTGGTCATACGACTATCCGAATAATGTAGTCAATGAGGGACCACGAATGGAAGGTTGTGAATGGCTGTATTGTAGTCGTTTAACAGAAGGTGTTTACCCTACATCTTTGTATGAAATAGGAATGTTTGCCGTTATTTTTGCTATTTTATGGTTTTTAAGAAAGCGAATCAAAGCTGCGGGTGTTTTATTCTTTATCTATCTTATTTTTAACGGTATTGAACGATTTATTATTGAAATTATTCGGGTGAATGATCGCTATGATTTTCTCGGAATGCAATTATCACAGGCTCAAATTATCGCTATCTTTTTAGTTTTAATAGGAATTATTGGTAGTGTGATTTTTTGGCAGCGAGGAAAACGAGACGGAGCACCTATATAAAAAATTGTTTTCTTAAAACTAGATTTTTATCGTTTATACAATTTCTACTTAGCTCTGTCGAAGAATCGCAACAAATTTGGAGTAAAATCCATTATATAGATGTACAGATAAATTTGGAAAGCGAATAAAATTTCAGAAAAGCATAGATGAGAAGAGATCAATTAAATACGATGTTATATGTTGCGCTAGGAGTTATGTTCTTTAGTGGTGGATGGCGGATGCTATTTCCAATGATTATTATCTATTACGTTGCGAAAAGTATTATCAATTCACAATATGAAGAGGATCGAAGAGAGCGACGAGATTCACGTAGAGACTATGACCGCACACGTCGTGAACGAAACTACAGAGAAGAACAACGACGACGTCGAGAAGATGAAGCCGATAGACGAATGCGAGAACAGCGTCGTCGTGAGGAAGATCGAAGAAGAGCCGCTCAAGCACGTCCTCGAACTCCACAACGACCTAAAAATAATCCTTACAAGACAAGTGGAATCAATAAATTTAAAGAATACGATTATGATGGTGCGATTGAGGACTTTAAAAAAGCATTAGAAGTTGATGGTCAGGATATAGCTGTTCATTTTAATCTGGCTTGTTGCTATTCGCTAAATGAAGAAAAAGAAAAAGCCTACTACCATTTAAGTAAAGCGGTTGCGTTTGGATTTAAAGATTTTCAAAGAATTCAAGACCACGATGCACTTGCTTATATTAGAATTCAAGATGATTTTGAGGAATTTAAAAAAAATGGATACCGAATAGCCAATGCTAGTTCTAATCCAGCCAAACAAGCCTCAAGGCATGGTTCTGAATTATTAGATCAGTTAAAAAAATTGCAAGAATTAAGAGAACGTGGCGTATTGACAGACGAAGAATTTGTAATCCAGAAAGAGCGATTGCTTAAATAACCCAAGTTGCGGATCATGGAAAGAAAAGAAGGATATTTTTGGGAAAGGGTAATTTTATGTCAATAAAATTGCTAAATGAACCAAAAATAGACGCTTTTTCTTTCTCAAGAACATGATCTGCAACTTGAATTAAATAAATAAACAGATGAAAAAAAAGGTATTAGCAGGTATATTAGCATTATTT
>JAHDFQ010000090.1:0-1656 GCA_020628085.1 Saprospiraceae bacterium | reverse complement strand
TTAAATAAATAAACAGATGAAAAAAAAGGTATTAGCAGGTATATTAGCATTATTTTTTGGCTGGCTTGGCGTACACCGCTTTTACCTCGATCAAAAAGGCTTGGGTATTGCCTACCTTATTCTGATGTTGACTGGAATCTCCTTTCTTTTAAGTTTCATTGATGCTATTTTGTTATTATCTATGGATCAGGAGGCATTTGATCGAAAATATAACGCTAAATATACAGAAGGCTATCAGCGACAAAGAGGTTTTGATGAACGAAATTCGGGTAGACGAAAGTACAATAAAGCCTACTATAAGGGACGACGACCCGACTCTAATCAAACGTATCAATCTGGTAAAACAGCCAATCGACGTGCTTCTACGATTCAACGTCCTGTTGCAAATCCTTACCGAGATAGTGGTGTTCGTAAATTTAAGGAATATGATTTTGATGCGGCTATTTCTGATTTTGAGAAAGCGTTAACCGTTAATCCTAATGACGTAGCGGTACACTTTAATTTAGCTTGTGCCTATTCAATTACAGAACAAAAAGATCAAGCATTTGAGCACCTAGATTTAGCAGTCAAAAATGGATTTAAAGATTTCAATCGAATTATGACCCATGATGCCTTAGCGTTTCTCAGAATACAAGATGAGTTTGATGCGTTTAAAGCGAATCAGTACAGATTAACGTCAAATTCTGTTAATTTAACAGAAAATATACCTCAAAATGATGACTTACTTGAACAATTGCAAAAATTAGCCGATCTTAGGGAAAAAGGATTATTGACCAAAGAAGAATTTGACGTACAGAAGAGGCGTTTGTTAGGTTAATAGTACCAGTTCACTTCTTTAGATATTCATATCAATCCCAAATCACCATTTTTTAAGCAATAATTAACAGAACTAATGGAACGGAAATATATTTGTTTTTCGTTTTATAAGTAATGGTTTAAAACTGGTGGAGTTAGAATAGAAGTGACACGAGAAAATTACACTAAGAAAGAACATTATGACAGCGAATACTTTAATTTCGAATAATATCGTTCCGTTGCGAACGTCAGACACGGGTAGGGAGGCACTTAGTATTATGGAAGAATTTGGAATTGGTCATTTACCAATTGTCAATAACACTCAGTTACTTGGAGTTATTTCAGAAGAAGACATTGTTCAGCAGGGGATTGATGAAGCAGTCGGTTCGTATGATTTGACCATGAAGCATCCTTATGTTAAGGAAAATGACCACATTTATGAGGTGATGCGCTTGTTGGGAGAATCTTATTTAACTATTATTCCTGTGGTGGATTATGAAGATAACTATCAAGGGATGGTCGTTTTGGAGGATTTGCTTCAGTTTTTTGCCAAAGCAGGCTCTTTCACCGAACCAGGAAGCGTCATCGTATTAGAAATTGCAAAGAGAGATTACTCGCTGTCCGAAATTTCTAGGATTATTGAATCTGAAAATGCGGCTATACTAAGCTCTTTCGTTACCACCAGTCTAGATTATTCAGTCGTAGATGTCACAATTAAAATAAATCGTCAAAATATTCAAAATATCATCGCTTCCTTCGAGCGTTTTAATTATAAAATTAAAGGAACATTCCAAGAATCGGACTATAGTGATGCTCTCAAAGAACGCTATGATTCGTTAATGAATTATTTGAATGTGTAGG
>JAHDFQ010000089.1 GCA_020628085.1 Saprospiraceae bacterium | reverse complement strand
ACTAATCACTAATCACTAATCACTAATCACTAATCACTAATCACTAAATCCCTTTACGCTCTTTAAACGCTACATTTAACAACTTAAAATCCATTTTTCCGCCATTTTGTTTTAAGAAATCAACGATAACGACAGCTTTACGAAGACGGGTATCAGATTGCTTGTATTTGCCAACCTGATGAATCAAAGCCCGTTGTTTACCAGGTGTTAGCGCATGAAAATACCGATCACCTTCTTCGTCCATTTCTAGTAATTCTCCAAGTTCTTCGGGCATAGGCATGCCATATTTACTATTATCTTTAGAGATTTCGATATGAATATCTTCGCCTAGTCCAATACCTAATTTTTTGCACAGTGCTTTTTGAATCGTAATAAAAAAGCCACCGTTTCCGTCGTGCATTAGGGCACTATGTGTTGTTTCAGTTCCATTAAAAACGCAGATAACCCGACGATTTTTATCTTGATTTAACATCTCACCAATATCTTGAGGAAGCGGAATAATATGTCCCCAAATATCAGAATCCATAATTTGAACAGGTGCGGAAAAAGTCATGTATTAAGGATGTTTTTTAAATCTAAAATTTGATGAATCTCATAGGTCGGTTGAATGTTTTTGGTGTTTTCAAGCAGCTTGAAATTATGCCAACAAGTATCGACCCCATAATTATTACCACCTAAAATATCTGAACCCAAACTATCACCAATAACAAGTACTTCCTCTTTTGGAGGATGCCCAATTTGATCGAATGTATAATCAAAAAAAGCGGTATTGGGCTTTGCCGTTCCAATTTTTTCGGAAATAACAATATGTGAGAAGTAAGGATTGAGATTAGTATTTTTCAAACGGGATTCTTGTACTTTGGTTATACCATTGGTGATGATAATCAACTCATATTGACCATGCAAATGTTGAATGAGTTCCAATGCGCCGTCTACAAAAAAAGCAGTGCTGCTCAAATGATCTCGATATTGTTCACTAAACAAAATAGGATCACGATCAAAACATAACTGTTCCAAAGTGAGTTGCATGCGTAGCGTTTTCAGTTCAGCAATGGTCAATTCATTGCGTTCAAAACGTTCCCAACAAGTTCGATTGATTTTATGATAGATTGGTTCATATTCGTCTAAAAAAGGAATACCGGAATCTTCGAAGGTCTGCCGTAGTGCAAAAGCCTCAGATTTGTCAAAACTTAATAGTGTGTTGTCTAGATCAAAGAGAAGGTATTTATATTTCATTGAAGGTCGGCGTTAATCACTTTCATGACCATGATAACGGTATTATCTTGTTCAAATGTGGTTTGCATTTCTTTTGTAACGATTTGCATTAAATCAGTATATTCACCAAATACTTGCGTACTCATCGTATTCGTTTTAACCACAATTTCAGAATATTCGTTCAGTCGATTGATAAAATCTAAGATAGGCGAGCCATATTCTTTGTTTAACGGATACATGCTAATTTCGATGGATGCTTTCATGTTTTTTGTGCCAAAATAAGATTAACTCACCAATTTTCCACCTTTCAACTTAATAATATGCTGTGTTTTTTCAGCTAAATCTAAATCATGGGTCACCATGACTAATGTTGTTCCAGCTTCTTTATTCAAATCAAAAATCAATTCTTCTACTTTTTGACCTGTTTCTTCATCCAAGTTACCTGTTGGTTCATCTGCGAAAAGTATAGTAGGTTGATTAGAAAATGCTCTGGCTAAAGAAATACGTTGTTGTTCACCTCCAGACAATTGTGTTGGGTAGTGATCGTGTCGAGCAGCCAAACCTACTCGTTCCAATAACTCCATAGAGCGTTTTTGAATATTTCGTTCACCACGTAATTCCAAAGGCACCATCACATTTTCAAGAGCCGTAAGTGTAGGAATCAATTGGAAATTTTGAAAAATAAAACCTACATGTTTATTCCTAACAGCAGCCCGCTCGTCCTCGCTCATATGATCTAATTGCACACCACTTAAATACACCGAACCACTCGTTGCTCTATCTAAACCTGCACATAGGCCTAATAAGGTTGTTTTTCCACTTCCTGAGGGGCCGACAATAGAGAAGGTTTCACCAGCATTAATATTAAAGGAGACCTGATCTAAAACGGTTAATTTTCGATCACCACTATTGTATGTTTTTGTTAAATTTTCTACTTTGAGCATATCAATTGTTTTGTTATTTTAATACAACTCAAATTTGTGCGATTAAGTTGGTATATTCGACTGATATTAATTGCGATTTATCGAAAAATGGTAGAATGGAACAGCGTTTGAAGTATCAATGCAGTTACTATTCTAAGACGATATGGATTTTACTTATTGAAGGAATATACTTATTAAAACTAAATGAATTTGTATACGTATAGATATAGCGTTTAAAATAGAATTAACATAAGTTATTCTAGTTAAAACATAAAACCATAATATTAACTCATGACTCGATTACAAATTATTTTATTGGCATTACTAATGCCATTGTTTTCTACTGCACAAAAGTTAGAGGGCGGTTTCTTCCTTGGAGGAGCCAATTATGTAGGAGACTTAGCCGTTCCTGATTTTTTTGATTTAAGTGAAACCAACTTTGCGTTTGGTTTATTGATTCGAAACAATTTCAATGAAAGATTTGCACTTAGAGGTAGCCTTCTATTTGGAAAAATTACAGGAACTGATCTTAATTATACTGAACCAGCCTGGCGACAGCAACGTGCATACTCTTTTGAATCACCTATTACTGAAATTTCTCTAAAATTAGAATTTTCACCACTTACCAAGGACTGGTATGGTGGAGAAGATAATGACGGAACTGCTTTCCAAAGAAGTTGGTCTCCCTACGTATTTGCAGGAATTGGTGGAGTATTTTACGATCCAACAACAGATTTTAATTTAACACCTGGTGGAAATGTACCACCTTTAGTACAGCAAGATTTAGACGCTGATTATTCTTCTCTAAATATTACATTCCCTCTTGGATTAGGTGTTAAATTTGATATATCCGATAAAGCAGTACTAGGCTTTGAAGGCGGTGTTCGTCCTCCTTTGACGGACTATTTAGACGGAGTAAGCGAGTCCGCTAATCCCGATAAAAATGATTGGTATGGTTTCGGTGGTGTAACTTTGACATTCCGTTTGAGTGATGACGACAGAGCACCAAAAACAATGCAATCTAAAGTATTGGATGCGGATGGAGACGGTGTAGCTGACGAAAATGATCTTTGCCCAACAACACCTGGTAAAGCTATGTTTGGTGGTTGTCCTGATAGTGATAATGATGGATACGCAGATAAAGATGATCCGTGTCCGACTTTAGCAGGTACTTTAAATGGTTGTCCTGACAGCGATGGTGATGGTATAGCAGATAGAGATGACCGTTGTCCAAACGATAGAGGAGTCGCTTCAGAAAATGGTTGCCCTGAAAAGCCAAAAGATAGCGACGGAGATGGTGTCTTAGATGCTCAAGATCGCTGTCCAACGGTAGTTGGATTATTGAGCGGTTGTCCTGATACAGATGGTGATGGCATAGCAGATATTGATGATCGTTGTCCTAATGTCAGAGGTATTATAGCCGAAAATGGTTGTCCACAAAAAATCATTGATTCTGATGGTGATGGGGTGGAAGATGCGCAAGATCGTTGTCCAACCGTTGCGGGTTCTACTAGTAATAGTGGCTGTCCTACAATTTCTGCTGCTGATCGAGCAATTATTGATTTAGCTATCCGAAACATCCGTTTTGAAACATCAAGTGCTATCTTAAAAACAGCATCATACGAGACATTGGATCAAATTACAGATATTTTACTCCGTTATCCAAGTTATAATGCTCGTATTAGTGGACATACAGATAGCGTGGGTGCAGCAGCGTCCAATTTATCACTTTCAGAAAAAAGAGCAAAAGCTTGCTACGATTACCTAGTTAAAGAAGGTATTGCTGCATCGAGACTGTCACATAATGGTTATGGAGAAACACGCCCAATTGCTACAAATGATAGTGCGGAGGGTAGAAGAATCAACAGACGAGTTGAATTTGAGTTGTACCTGAAATAAATAAATTTTGTAATATTGAGGTGCTTGAATCTCAATGATGTATTACTTTTTTAGTATAAATTATAAAGGCTTTTAGTCCATTTTGGATTAAAAGTCTTTATGATTTTCAAAATTAAAATTTGTAAAAAAAGCGAGTAAAATTAGATTTAATTATATATTTGTGTTGCTACTGCATTAATTCCATTCTTTGAGGCTTAGCGCCTCACACCACTATTTTTAAATAAATTATAAAAAAATAACGAGACAGCTATGTGAGGGCATATCACGTTGTGATATAAACTACTGTAGAAATATAATGTTTTGTTAGAATTTATTACTTGTATTTTCTTTGTTTAAGGCAAAAAAAGTAACTTTATGTATGAAATTGAGTCACAAAAGAGGAGGTTTCATTTATCAATTTATTGTAAAGTGATTTTTTAAGTGATTATATAGCAAAATGAATAATTGAGTTTTAGTTGTATAATTGAATAAATGCTAGCACACAAAGCACATAGAGAAATTGATTGAGTAATACATTGCAAGAATAGACTGAAAACCGTAATTCACCGTAAACCGAAATTCCAAATACATAAGTAGCAACGTCCCACGTTTACTGCAATAGATGTATTTGTTGTAAGTTTTTTGTTAGAAGTAAATACGGAATACTACAGAGGTATGTAAGGACGTAATAATGAGGATTTTTATAGAGGCGAAAAGCAAAAGGGTTAGATGAAGGTAGAAAGGTAGATTGATCTTTCTAAATCATTATTAATTATTACATGAAAGAAATCGTAAGTGTTTTAATCCCATTTTATAACAAAATTTTTTTACATTGAAATATTCTTTACTCTCCAAAGGCTTTCTAATGATCGTCTTTTTGTTGGTACAGCAATCGCTAAATGCCCAAGATATTCATTGGAGTCAGTTTCACAACACGAAGGTATACCTCAATCCTGCATTAACTGCCGTATTTAATGGGGACACTCGTTTTCATGGACATTATAGAAGTCAATGGAACAAAGTGCCCGTTAATTATTTAACCTTTTCAGGTGCAGTCGATACCAAATTTACTACTCCAAAACTAAAAAATAGTCTTTTCGGTTTCGGACTGATTATCAATAGTGATGAAGCAGGTGATTCGGCACTCAAAAATACCAATATTGGTCTTAACGGTGCATATACCCACCAATTGGCTCAAAAACATTTCTTGACGCTAGGAGCGCAACTGGCCTTTGCCAATCGCCGATTTGATTTTTCTGATTTACAGTTTGGACCTCAGTATGATGGCGATATTTTCCGTCCTGATTTCGATAATCGAGAGGTGATGGATAATGCAAGTAACTCGTACGGTGATCTATCTGTTGGATTGAACTATCATTTTCAAAATCCTTCTAAACGATCTAAACTAGACTTAGGTGTCGCTATGCACCATGTTACAGAACCCGATCAAGTCTTTTTTACGTCAAGTAATGGTTCTAATCTACCTCGTCGATTCAATATTTATGGTATTGGAGTACTCGGTATCGGACAACGAGTAGATTTATTGTTAATGGGAACGGCTCAATTTCAAGGTGTTTATTCTGAATTAGTACCAGCACTGGCTGTTCGCTATCACTTAGATATTACAAAAACAAAAGAAACCGCTATCCAATTAGGATTGGCTTATCGTACTTCAGAAACGAATGTGGATGCACTAGCTCCAACACTTGAATTATTTTTCCGAGAATGGCACATTGGATTGAGTTATGATATTAATTTATCAGACTTCAATTTTCAATATGGACTACAGGGAACACGTGGTTTTGGTGGGCCAGAAATGAGCGTCACTTATACGATTACGAAAGTGAGAATGGGTGAGTTTAGAATTTGTCCGATCTACTAGATTTTATCGAAATCAAAATAGTCATTCGTCAGTCAGAAACAGTCTTATATCACCGTTTCTATCCTATTTAGCAAAGTAACAACTATAATGAAAAAATATTTAATCCTCCTAATATCCGTCATTGGGTTTGCGTCAATCGTAAATGCTCAAACCCTTCGTCAATATAAAAAAGAAGCGCTCAAAGCGTATATCCTCGAAGATTATTACACGGCTTTACATCACTATCAGATCATCATAGATGTAGACTCTTCAAATATAGATGACTTTTATAAACATGCTGAATCTGCTCGAAAGTTTGATGCATATACTTTAGCAGAAAGTTCCTATGAACGTGTTGCCAACAGTCCTGAAAAATCAAATTACCCAGAATTGGACTACTGGTTAGCCACCACCAAGAAAAAATTGGGTAAATACGAACAATCATCCTTTATCTTTAAACGATTCATTGAAAACTCAGACAGCGAAAATAAATTGGCTCAAGAAGCAGCAACTCAACTTGAATATTTACAATGGGCAAAAACAGTAGTCGATGATACATCAGAAGATAAGCCTTTAAAAAGATTGAGTTCGGCTGTTAATACAGGTTTTTCAGAAGTAAGCCCACTAGAAATTGATGGTGATTTATACTACGCCTCATTACGGTTTACCGACAAAAATGATAAGCAAAATCCACCTCGATTGTTTTCAAAAGTACTCGTTTCTAAAGACGGTCAAACAGGAGATGTAGTTAGTCCAAACTTTAATCTCGAAGGCAAGCACAATTCTAATGCTTCTATCAATCACGATCAAACAAGAATGTATTACACGATTTGTGATTATGCTAATAATGCCAATATTCCTTGTCAAATTTATTCCAGAACGAAAATGGATAACGGAAATTGGGGGGCACCAGTTCGTTTACCCGATCATATTAATATGGCTGGTACGACTTCCACTCAACCTAATATCAGTTTCGATCCTAGAACACAGAAAGAAACCCTATATTTTGTATCTGATCGACCATTAGGTAAGGGAGGACGAGATATTTGGTATAGTACTTTAGAAGCAGATAATACATTAAGTATTCCAGTGAATTTAGAAGCGATCAATACAGATCGGGATGATATTACTCCATTCTATAACGGTAATACCAAAACGTTGTATTTCAGTTCTGAAGGGTATAAAAATTTAGGTGGTTTTGATATATTTCAAACTGTAAAAGATGGTGATTCATGGGGAACAGTTACTAATATGGGGATACCCGTTAATAGTAGTTACAACGATGTTTATTATAGTATTAATAACTTAGAAACGAAAGCCTATTTTGCATCCAATCGATTAGGTTCGGCATTTATTGAGGAAGCCAAAGAAGCTTGTTGTAATGATATTTATGAAGTAGACTTAGAACCGATCAAAATTAATATCATTGCGAATACTTTTCACGATGTGACGAAAGACCCGCTTAACGGTGTTACGGTTCGATTGATTGAGGTAGAGAAAGAAATTGCTAAAGATAAACACGATAATGATAACCAATATACGTTTGAGGCAGAACGTCTGAAAGAATATGTTTTAATCGCATCGAAACCTAATTTCGCTTCAGATACAATCAGCGTTTCTACCATGAATATTCGAGAATCTGGCGATATTGAAGTTGATCTATTTTTGAAACCATTAGCCGTTGATTTGATGGTGTTGACTTTTGATGAAGATACACAAGAACCATTATCAGGTGCAAAAGTTATTTTATTCGATTGTGATGGAAATTATATTGCAGATTTAACAAACACAACGAGTAATGATTTCCTATTCGATCAGGTTAATCCAAACAATTGTTATGAATTAAATATTTCCAGACCTGATTATATACCAAAAACAGTTAAGGTAACAATTGAAGATATATTAGAACCAACCCGAATAACAGAGAAAGTCTTCTTGAAGAAAATCGAGTTTGAACCATACTTACCATTACCATTATATTTTGATAATGATGAGCCAGATAAGAAAACCAACCGAGTGACCACCTCGAAGACTTACCTACAAACCACCGATGCTTATTTAAAACGAATACCAACCTTTAAAAAAGAGTATAGTAAAAATTTACCGATAGAGCAAAAAATACAAGCAGAACAAGATATTGAGCAATTTTTCAATAACGAAGTCATACTCGGAATTGAAACCTTCAAAGGCTTTGACGATCATTTAATTGCCTATATTCAACAAGGAAATACTGCTGAATTAGTCATTCAAGGATATGCAAGTCCTTTAGCCTCTAATAGTTACAATGATAACTTGACGAAAAGAAGAATAGATAGTATCATAAATCATTTTAGAAAAGCGCAAGGCGGATTGATAGCAGAATTCATAGCACAAGGAAAAATTAAAATTAAACAAGTTCCTTATGGTGAGGTAAAAGCAGAACAAGGGATTAGTGATAACCCCAATGATAGGAAGAACTCAATTTATAGCCCTCGTGCTTCAAAGGAGAGACGAGTCGTTATTTTGGCTATCAATACAGATCGCTTATAATAAAAATCCCAAAAACCTGAACTTCAAAATTGAATTAAATATTATGAACGATAAAATTTTCTCAACTATATCCAGTTTCTTTAAACGCATACAGTCAAGCCAAATTATGCGTATCGCAATGATCGTTTTTTGTATGAGCGTTGCGCTGCCGTCTAAAGCCTCTCATATTGTAGGAGGAGAACTATACTATACCTGTTTAGGCGATGACCAGTTTCGAGTAACTTTGACCGTTTATAGAGATTGTTTGACTGGTATAGCTCCTTTTGATGACCCTGCCTTTATTGGTATTTATGAAGGAGATACAGATATGTTTATTGATACGGTTGAGTTTGCATTTAATCCAGCAATAAACGATACTTTTTTTATAGAAGAAGTTAATCCATGTTTGACGATTGACGACGATGTTTGTATACATCGAACGATTTATGTTGATACGATTTCATTGCCTTTTCGAAGTGGTGGATATACTTTAGCTTATCAACGTTGTTGTCGGAATCAAGCTATTGTGAATATTATTGAACCAACTGAAACAGGAGCAACTTACCCTGCTTTTGTATCTGAAACAGCTTTGCTGGAATGTAATAATTCACCAAGGTTTAATAATTTTCCTCCCATATTTGTTTGTTTGAATCGACCCATAAATTACGATCATAGTGCTCAAGCTCCTGATGGTGACTCCTTGGTCTATCGGATGTGTACACCATATCTTGGAGCTACCCAGCAAATTCCAAGACCTCGTATTCCAGAATTGCCACTAGAAGAAGTCACTTTTTCTACCATATATAGCGAAGATGATATGCTTGGAAATCCAGATGATCCACTGCAAATTGACCCAGTAACTGGATTGTTGACTGGTACTCCTGCTATTAAAGGACAGTTCGTAGTTGGTATTTGTGTGGATGAATATCGGGATGGAGTATTTTTATCCACAACTCGACGAGATTTTCAATATGTCGTCGGAGAATGTGTAGAAATTACTGCCGCTATTGGAAATGCCAATGTACAGTGTGATGATTTAAATGTTGAGTTTATCAACAACAGTTTAGATGCAACAGAGTTTTTATGGAATTTTGGTGATCCTGCCAATCCCAACGCTTCATCTACACTCCCTAATCCATCATATATATACCCAGATACGGGTGAATATACGGTAACATTAATTTCACAACCTGGTGATGCGTGTAGTGATACGTTAATGTGGATATTAGATTTAAATACGTCTACAGTTGAACCGAACTTTAATTTTCAAGTATTAAAATGTGAAGAAGGCGTAGAGATTGTAGTAGATAACCTATCTACTGATCCAGATAATATTATTACGGATTATTTATGGGAAGTAACTGATGGAACAACTACTCAAACTTCCACAGAAGTAAACCCCAGTTTTACAATACTAGGAACTGATGATGTAACAGTTACACTTTTTGCAACAGCTTCTGATGGTTGTACACAATCATTTTCACAAGTCGTTTCCCCAAATGTACCTGATATAATCGTTCAAACAGATATTGTAAACGCCTGTGAAGGTGACTTAGTAGAGTTGTTCTCAAATGGACCAGATTTGTCTACTTTAAATTACGATTGGACACCAGATGACAACCTAAGTGATCCAAATGTTGTTAATCCTACTTTTATTGCAACAGATTCAGAAGTATATACTTTAACTATTACAGCCGATGGAAGTGCCTGTTCTGCGCAATTCATAAGAGATTTGACCGTAAGCGATATTCAAGATGCAAATATTGATGCTACCTTGGTCAACACAGTAGACGGTTCAACTGTAACGATTAGCGGAGAAGAATCAGTTATTGTTTGTAATAATGAAACCGTTACTTTAAGCCTCACAGAAGTAAACACAAGTATCAATACATATAGTTGGACAAGCATGGGGAATCCAGTTGGAGCGACAACGGATACACAAATTATAGTCAATCCAGATGAAGGAACAACTACCTACACTATTGTAGTTACAGATGCAATTGGATGTACTGCAACAGATCAAATTACGGTTATCAATAACCCTGTTAATGTCCAAATTGATGAATTAACAGGCGTTACTACAAATGAAGATTCTTTAACCGATGAGAATGGTGATGGTATACTTGATATGTGTCCTAATGATGTAGGCTCACTGAATGTAACTAATCTTGATAATGATGATATTCTGACCTATACCTGGACTGGAGATACTGGTTTAATTACTGACGGAATAGATACTTCTAATCCAACCATTACTGCTAATCAACCCAACGGTACTTATACGCTATTTATGACAGCTACCAATCAAGATGGTTGTGCGCAAGTGATAGAAGTAATGATAGAAATTAATGGTATTCCTCCAATTGATATTGATGTGGAATTTACTGACTTAACGACCAATGAAACCGTTTCCTTAACTGGTGTTGACACACTCATGGTTTGTGGAGAAGAAACAGCTCTGTTGACACTTACGAGTACAACTACTTTAAGCTCTGATGTTAGTTATACTTGGTTTAATTCTGAAGGTGAAGTGGTCGGGGTAGATGGAGATTTATTAAGTGTTACACCAAATGGAACGGAAAGATATTGTGCGGTGGTCACCAACAGCAATGGTTGTACGGCTGAAACCTGCATTGTTTTAACAGGTGGTCCAGTTGAAGTAGTTGTTGAAGAAACAGATGATGACCCTAATACTGGATCAGATTTAACAGATATAGATGGCGATGGGATATTAGACTTATGTGTTGGAAATACATCCTCTTTAACGGTAACCAGTACAGATCCTACAGATATTAACACCTATTTATGGACAGGAGACGCTCAAATTTTGGACGATCCTACGAGTCCAACACCACAACTAACTTCTGATGTTGCAGGCGTATTTACGCTATTTTTAGAATCAACTAATCAGTATGATTGTACCGCTAATGATACAGTAACAGTAGAAGTGCACGACTTACCTGTTATTGATATTGATGCAACTATTACAGATCAGACTACTAATACAGTAACAACAATTACTGGTGAAGATGAAATTCTATCTTGTGATGATGGATTAATTGTTTTGACTACTACTGGAGTTTCTACAACTGATAATAATGTACAGATTACTTGGACAAACTCTGAGGACGGAACAATAGAAGACGGTGGAACAATTACAGTTGATCCTGACGGTTCAGTTACTTACACAGTAATGGTAACAGATGAATTTGGTTGTATGTCTACAAGCCAAATTACAATCAATGGAAGTCCAGTTGATATTACGATTGCAGAAACAACAACAGACACTGATGGTGATGGTTTCCCTGATGCTGATGTTAACGCAGATGGTTCTTTGGATTTATGTTTGGATGAAGTTTTTCAATTTAATGTAACCAACAATGATCCGAATCAAACTGTAGAGTATCAATGGTCTGCAAGCGATCCTTCCATTACTATTTTTGGAGCTAACTCAAGTAATCCAGGTATACAACCATCTGTGCCTGGTGATTATGAAATCTATCTTGAAACGACAAATCAATACACTTGTAGTCAAACAGATGTCATTCCAATAACGGTTCTCTTCGAAGCAGAACCAGCGAGTTTTACGAGTGTGCAAGAATGTATCGGACTAACTATTAATTTCTCTACAACAAATCCAAATTACGAATACTATACTTGGTTTTTTGGTGATGTGGATAATTCTTCTGTAACGGGTGTTCAAAACCCAACTTTTACGTACACAGAACCTGGTACTTATAATGTTTTCTTAGTGCCATTAGAAGGGATAGATTGTGGTTTAGATGCTGTTACGCAACAAGTTGTCGTGGATGATTCTGTTGTTGAAATCGGTTTTACATACGAAATCACCAATTGTACACCTGATGAGGTAACGATTCAATTTACCGATCAATCGAATACTTCACAAGGTGAAATCGTCGAATGGATTTGGGATTTTGGTACACAAGGCAACTCAATGGAGCAAAACCCTACATTGGTTGTTACTGAAAATGTAACCTTCCCTGCAACATTGACTATCTCTAATGATACCGAATGTGATGGAACAACTACACAAGAAGTTATAGTCGTGTTACCTGACCTAATTGACTTTCCCGATGATTTAGTCTTGTGTAGCGATGATGATCCAATAGAGTTAAATCCTAATCCCAATCCAGATTATGAATATACATGGGACAATGGTCTTATTGGTGCAAACCCTGCTGTTGCTCCAACCGAAACGACTACCTATAACGTAACCGTTTCTAATAATGCTGGTACAACAAGCTGTGTTTTTGAACAAAGCGTAACCGTGCAAGTCAGTGATGCCATTGGACTAGGTTTAGATGTTTCGGGTTCTATCTCTGGGCCGTTTGTTATTGATGAAACATCAGATACTAATACCATAACGACTTGTGAAGACGAGCAAATTACTATAACAACAACGACCCAAACAGGTCAAGAAACAGATTATACTTGGGTTTGGGATCCATTAGTTAATGGAACAACTGAAATTACGGTTGGTGTAGATGGCAATGTGACACATTGTGTAACGGTTACAGATGAATTGGGCTGTCAAGAGGTAGCTTGTTTAACTGTTCAAGGTGGCCCGGTAGATATTGAATTTGTTGAAACATCCATTCAAAATGAAGATGGTACAGGTAATGTTGCAGTTCTCAATGGAGACGGAACGATAGACATGTGTTTAGGAACTGAATTTACATTTGAAGTTAATAATTTGGACAGTAATGATACCCTTTCTTATGTATGGACAGGTGATCCAATCATAGTAGCAGGTACAGATACGACCAATATGCCTACCCTGAATCCAACAGAAGCAGGTGTTTATGAAATTATTCTAACCACAACGACGCAATACGGATGTGAACAGATTGATACAATTCCAGTAACAGTGGTTGATCCCAATAGAGTTCTAGATTTCGATTTTGTAAAAGAGTGTGATGGAATTACAATTAATTTTACAAACAATGGCGATCCTGTATTTGATTATATTTGGACAATTGGAGGCGTTGCTACTCCCGATCCAATGCTGTTTGCAGATAATATTACTTATATGTTTCCAGGAGTCGGAACATTTGATGTGACACTTGCTTATGACGTCAATCTTGCTTGTTTTGAATCTGCAACCGAGCAAGTATCCATATTTGATCCAATTTTGACGGCAGCCTACTCATATGAATTGATAGAATGTAGTCCCGATAGTATCACTATACTTTTTACAGATCAAAGTTTAAATCCAGATAATAATACGGTAGCCGTTAACTGGGAAATAAATGGAGAAATGTATACAGGTTCAACGGTTGAATTGACGTTTACAGAAGATCAAACATTCGATATCATGCAGATGATTACAACTGCAAATGGATGTATGGTAAATTCAGCAACCGAAACTGTTGAAATAGACTTAATTGATGATATTCAACTAATTGACGATGAAATAATCTATTGTCAAAACGATGAACCCGTTGAATTGAATCCAAATGGAAATCCTGATTATGTATATATTTGGTCGCCATCGCAAGGTTTAAGTTGTAATAATTGTCCAAATCCAACTGCTAATCCAACCGAAACAACATTGTATACAGTCGAAATTACAAATATCAATGGAATTGTTCCTTGTACGATTGTTCGAGACATTAATATAGTTGTTCCAGATTTTATTGATCTGACATTAGAAGATGATTTTACGACAGATTGTGTGGATGAAGCAACGTTGACCGTTGAAGCTAATTTAGATAATTTAACCTACGAATGGTTTGAAAATGATAGCACGACTCCTTTTAGTACAGCAACTACGGTTGATGTCACACCTTCAGGCCCAGTGACCTATACGGTGGTTGCTACTGATCCTGCATCGGGTTGTACAGAATCAGAGTCCGTCAATGTAATTGGTTCAGGAATTAATATTTCTGCCGAAAATCCAGCTTATTTCTGTCAAGGAGATATGGGAGAAATTATGATTACCAACAATGATCCGAATGATACTTTAGTGTATGTATGGGAAGGAGATGGTATTCTTTCAGGAGACGGAACATCTACTATTATTATCAATACAGAAACACCGTCTGAAATTGCTTATAACGTTACCATTACAAATCAATTTGGATGTGAATTAATAGAGAATATTACGGCGGTTATTTTAGATGAACCAACTGCACCAGCCGTTGGACAATGTGAAGGATTAACAATTACATTCAACACTGAAGGAGATTTTAATACACCATACTACATTTGGGACTTTGGTGATGGAACACCTACTGAAACGGGTCTATCTGTTCCTGTTACGCATACCTATGCACAAACAGGAGACTATACCGTAACGGTTACTTTACCAAATGGAGAAGAATGTGGTGATGACATAGTGTTGGATATTACCGTGGATGAAGCTCCAAATGGATTAGCTGCTTTTGATGTGATTTTTGATAGTGAATGTTCGGATATTGCTACTGTGAACTTTACCGATGTTTCTTTTAGTGGAAATGGAGGAGATATTGTTTCATGGGATTGGGACTTTGGTGCATACGGAACATCAACTGAACAAAATCCAACAATTGATGTAGACGAAGTCGTCATTATTCCAACAACCTTAATCGTAACAACTAGTGCTGGTTGTATGGATACGGTAGAAACAAATGTACCTATTGCACCAATTGATTTAGTTGTTGAACTTGACGATATTCAGGACTGTATTGATTTGCCCACAGAATTGAATCCTAACCCAGTTGATGGTTATACCTTTGAGTGGGAAGACCCAATTGGGAATGAAATTAATCCAGAAGTTGTCGTTACAGGTGATGAAACATACACCGTGACGATCACAGATGATACCCAAGGATGTACGAGTATTCAAGAGGTTAACGTGACCAATCATCCATTGATTGATATTTCATTTTTAAATGGTAATACTGTTGTTACTTGTATGGAAATGGATGTAGTACTAACCGCAAACACCTCTCCTGTTGACGAAATTATTTGGTCGACCAGTGTAGGTGGTGAAATTGGTTCAGGAAGTAGTATTACTGTATCAACAGGAGATGGATCAGAAGGTGCAGTGGTATATACTGCTACTGCAACCGATGAGTTTGGTTGTATGGAATCAGCAGATATTACAGTCGAAAATGATACAATTGTAGTAGATTTCTTTTTACCACAAGAATTGAGTTGTTTGCCAGGTGAATCTATAGATGCAGTACAAACAATTCCTTCTCAACAATCAGAAAATGATAACTTAACTTATGTCTGGTCAGGAGGTCCAATTGCTTCAGGTGAAATAACAGATGCACCAGTTTTTAATCCTGATGTAACAACCGTTTATAATGTAGATATTGCTAATGATAATTGTACTACAGAAGAAAGTGTAGAAGTAGTTGTAAGTCAAATATCTATTGTATTGGAAGATGGAATTGATGCTGATCCAGATACCATTTATCTTGGAAATTCTGTTGATTTAAGTGTAGCTCTTGGAGATTATACTTATACATGGGACGATCCTAACGGTGGCGGTGGTATCAATCCTGATGATATGAATAATCCAAACATAACGGTAACTCCAACAGAGGCAGGCGATATAGTATATACTGTAACTGTATTAGAAGAACTGGACGAAGGGATTTGTGAAAACATTTTAAGTGTAACAATCATTGTGTTGGAACGAACTTGTGAAGAGCCTTTTATCTTCTTTCCAAATGCTTTTTCTCCGAATGGAGACGGCGAAAATGAGACTATTGGATTGCGGTATAACCCTGCTCATGTTACCGAAGCAAGCTGGGCAGTCTATAATCGTTGGGGACAAAAAATATTTGAAACAGATGATCTCGATGGACAATGGGACGGAACATTTAAAGGTGAAGAACTACCACCTGATGTATTTGGTTTTTGGCTTAGAGCTGTTTGTACAGATGGTCAAGAATTTCATAAACAAGGAAATATTACACTCTTGAAATAATATTTGTAAATATATAGTATAAACCGTTTTGGTGATCGAGGTCATCAAAACGGTTTCTTTTTTTTGGAATTTTAAAAATTGTAGAGCAGTTTAATTTAGATTTATTATTTTTATAACAATTATACTACAATTTGCCACCTCAAACGTTGTAGTTGTATTTTTATCAACTAAATGACTATTATGAAAACATCTAAATTGATCTTACTGCTTTTTATTTGCTGTGCCAGTATATTGCACACCCAAGCACAATGCCCCACTTCTTCACGACCTGGCGTGCATGTGGTTCAACCCAACGAAAATCTTTATCGAATTTCTTTAAAATATAACCTCACCATTGAACAGTTGTGTGATTGGAATGACCGAACGATCAATCAACCATTGATGATGTGTACAGAATTATTACTGACACCAAAGTCAACCGTACCAACGAGTTATAATCAGCAAAAACCATATACAGATGTACTGGTAGATAAAGGTGCTCCAAAAGCATATAATTCAGCGCCTACTACTACTACTACTACTACTACTACTACTTCAACGGAACAAGTAGTATCTTCAGCAATTTATCGGAAGCAAAGTGGTAATCGCCACACGGTTCAACCAGGAGAAACAATGGCAGGTTTAGCAGAATTATATGGTTATACAGAAGCACGTTTTAGAGAATTTAATGCCTTTGGGAATAATACTATAACGCCAGGTTCAGTCATCTTATCCTCTGATTGTTTTTGTGATCGTGTGATGTATGATGAACCGAATGGATTGGGTTATAAGAAGGATTTTTCAACAATAGAATACGTTCAACCAGAAAAAAAACAGCCTTATCAACCTTTGACAAAGAAAGTAGAGCCTACGATAAACAAGTCTGCTCCGTCACCTGACACAAAGGCGATTACTCCAACTTCAACAGAAAATACAGGTACGAACGCATCAGCAAGTTATATGCAGTCAGAAGAGTTACAAATGTTAGATGAAATCAATCTGATGCGTGCCAATCCAGCGGCTTATGCACAATATATTGACGAATATGTACAGTATCAAAAAGATAACAATGGCTTTCCAGTTGACCCCGCTAATATTGCAGAGTTGAAACAACAATTGCGTAGTAGTCCACCCTTATCACAATTAAAACCAACTCAATGTATTTATACTGCGGCTCGAAAACATGGAGAAGACTTACGTCAGATGGGACGAAATGACCATGTTGGAAGTGATGGAAAGTGGCCTTGGGATCGAGTATTGCGTGAATGCCCAAATATGACCGATGGTAATGAAAACTTAGTTGGTGGGCCATCATCTGTCCGAACAGCAGTCGTTGTTTTATTGATTGACGAAGGTATTCCAAATCGTGGTCACCGAGTTACCTTGATGCGACCAGATTGGAAATATGCCGCTTGCTACAAGATCGGACAAGTAGGGGGTATGCCAAATAGCTGGGTACAGAAATTTGGTTTATAAAATTCTCTTTTTTATAAAACGGAAATTCGATAAAATTGGATTTCCGTTTTTTCTCCTAGTTAAAGTATCTATTCAAAATTGTACAATTTCAACTTTCTATCTTCTAATTTAGATAATATTTCAATTTCTGAGTTAATAGTAGAGCGATTTGCTTCAACTGCTTTCCAACGTTTCAACACATCATTTTGTATCCAAAACCAACGGTGTTCAAGGTTAGTCACTTGAGGAATAAATCCATTTTTTCTAACCAGTTCAAAGCCATTCAACAGGATGAATAGCATAAATCTAGAACGCATAAGCCAGTTGGTTTCATTGTGATTGATTTTATAATCCAAACTGGCAAAGAGTGTCATGGCTCTTGAAAATAAATTACTCAGTCGATCAAACAACGGTTGTACAACTTCAGATTGTTCATGCCATAAAATATCGGTGTTTGCCTCCCAGATGAGTTCTTGAATTGTATCTGTATGTCCATTTTGGTTTAACTGGACTCTAGCGTCATTTAATTTTTTAAAAGCATGAATAATGATTGGATGTCTTTTTTGTTCCATCAAAAGAGCGGAAAAGGATTCATAATCCATTTGACAAAAGGCAAGATGTACCCAACCAATTTCTGAGAAGATTCTATTGTTTATAATTCTAATAATCTGGAAATCATCCTCAATTGTTCGATTTTTCTTATTGCAAGTTATTGATAGAGGTTGAATACCTGAGTCTTCCCAATCCCAAAGTTGTAGTTTTTCGCCAATATGAAAAGATGCAAATGCTGCCATTCCAGCCCATTTATACAGATATGGTTCGTTTTGATACAGTTGTGCATAGTAAGTCGTGATCGTACGATTACGTTGAATGACCTGTTCTTCCATAGGAAGGTTAAAAGTGTACTTTGTAGACATTGAATGGTTATCATTTTGTATGCAGACAACTTATTGACATATACAATCAATTTCTTGAATTGTTGAGTAAGCGGTCGGACAAAATTACTTGCCTGCCAGCCGCAGGCAGGTATAATAACGCCAACCTTCAAAAAAGTTGTAAAATACTGACAGTCAGGAAGTTTTTATGACTTTTTTGGAGGTTTTGAAGGCGGTTATTATTCTAACCTGCCCGACGGCAGGCGGGTTTTTCTGACCTACTACTTATATCAAAATTATAAACAAAAAGGACAATACCATATGGCATTGTCCTTCTACTTTGTTTTTTAGCTTTATATTTTAGACAAACTCTAAGACCTAATTGATTGGCTGTACACTCGCAGCACCATTATAACTATCATTCAATTGTTTTGGCGTACCTACATAACGAACATTACTGGCTCCAGAAGCATGGGCTTTTAAGAAATCAAGCGCCTGAACATTAGCATTACTGGCACCGCTAGCTTGAACATGTACAATTTCAGCAACTAAATTCTGAGCCTCTAAGTTTGATGCTCCTGAAAGATTGGCTTCTAAAAAATTTGTTGTCCCATGTAAAAAAGCATTGGATGCACCGTTCACTTCTAGATTGACTTGACCAGTCTGGAGCGGAACATCTATTTTGCTGGCTCCATAAAGATGTAGATTCAGAAAATCAGTAGTCAAACTACTATCTGATTGCACTACGCTATTTCCATGAATATTGAGTTCTTTTAATTCACTGATACCGAGTTGAATATGAAATGGACGTGAAGGATTAAATCTAACTGCTCTGGAAACTTCGATAGCCAAATAATTATCTTCTTCATGTATTTCTAAGTATTCATGGAAATTTGCATCCGATTCTACTCGCATAAATGGGGTCGTACTTGGAACTATTTCTACTTGAATGTCATTCCCAATTTTTAAATTAGAGAAGGACGCAATTGATTTTTCAACAGTGGTCATATTTCCACTTTCTTCAACAGCCTCAGGGATAATCATATTTGATTTGGCTGCCATTAGGAAAATTGCGGCAACGACAAATCCTAACAGATAAGTGGTTAATAATATTTTATTACTGGTTTTCATATTGATATATTTTT
>JAHDFQ010000088.1:6042-19787 GCA_020628085.1 Saprospiraceae bacterium | reverse complement strand
GCAGGTAGTGATGCTAGATATTACTGGTATGATGCTGACCCAAGTAGTGGAGGAACATTAATTTCTACAGATCAAAATGTTCTTATCAGCAACTTAGAATCGGGTACATACACCTATTATTTAGCAATAGAATCTTTAGGTTGTTGGTCAGAAACGAGTATGGTAACGATTCAAGTATATACTAATCCAAGTCCTAACCCGACTATTTTGTATACATTGAATCCAGATTGTTCACCTTCTGATATTTCATTACTAGCTAATGTGACAAACGGAAATGGAACACCAATATTTTATGAATGGGTTGGGCCAAATGGCTGGACTTCTAATATTGCAAATCCTGTTATTCCAAATGCCAGTTCCATTTATAATGGTTCTTACACATTGACGGTAACAGACACCAATGGCTGTTCTGGAAGCGGAAGCGTACAGATTGTAAACATCGAAGATGAAGTAGCCACACCTATTATTCAAAGTAGTGGGCCAGTATGTGAAAACGACGAAATCCGTTTGAAAGTAGCCATGTATGAAGCTGCAAATGTTATCTACAATTGGACAACTCCAAATAATAATATCATAGGAATCAGTGGTTTAGGTACAAATGAATTAATTATTAATCCAGTTGATGACGAATTACATACAGGAGATTATAGTGTCGAAGTAACAGTAGGTAATTGTGTGTTGACATCCGTATCTTATTTTGTCAATGTATTAGACGCTTCAATGGTGATGCCATCTGTTTCGGATGATACAGTTTGTGAAGGAGATGATATTTCGTTTAGTTCTCCCTTAGCAGCAAGCTATTTGTGGAGTGGACCAAATGGGTTTACTTCTACCGTACAAAATCCATCTATTTTAGATGCAACGACAAATGCAAGCGGTATCTATACTTTAATTGTTGGAAACGGTTTAGGTTGTTTTTCAGAAGCGGCAACAGTAGCCGTTCAAGTAAATGCCATGCCAGTAGCTCCAACAATTCAGAGCAGTCCAAATATTTGTGAAGGAGATGACTTAGTGTTGACAACAAGCTCTATTTGTGATAATTATATTTGGATTGGACCAAACGGAAATAGTACAACGACACTTTCTAATCCATTGTTAAATACTGCAACAAATACGACTATCATCCCACAAGGTAATATTGCCTATGTAGAAGGTATGTGGTCGGTCATTTGTCAAACAGAAAATGGTTGTGAATCGGAAGTAAGTTCACCAATTGAAATTAATATTAATTCAATTCCAAGTACGCCTGTACCGATGAATAATGCTGTAACTTGTTTAGGAGATATTCCACAATTACTGGCAAATGGGTCATATCCTGATAACGCCATTTATACTTGGTATAATGGTAATCCATCAATGGGTGGAGTGGTGATTTCTAATACAGAAAACCCTTATTTGTATAGTGTAAATGAGGCAGGAATATATACTTACTGGTTAACCGTAACAATTGATGGTTGTACTTCTGCAAGTGCGCCTACTCAATTTACATTGACGGAAACGCCAGAAGTGACCGCCATCAACAGCAGTACAGAATGTGTTTCACCGCAAGATGATATTACATTAACGGCATTGCCAACAGGTGGAGTAGCACCATATACTTACACTTGGACGGGACCAAACGATTTTGTTTCTATTGATAGTATTGCAACCTTACCAAACATTGAGAACGACCAATCTGGTACATATATCATTATGATTACGGATGCTAACGGTTGTACTGCAATGAACGAAACGGTTATTGATGTAACAATTCGACCAGAAGAACCAGAATTGAGCTATAACGGAGCTTTATGTTTTGGTGAACAATTAGTTGTTACAACGCAAAATTATGAAGGTGTAGATGTCGATTACGAATGGATTGGTCCAGCAGGTACAACTTCAAGCGGTGCATATCCAGATAGTCCTCAATTGACTATTGAAGAAGCAAGTCCAATACATGCAGGTTTATATCAAGTTTATGTAACGATAGATGGATGTACTTCTGAAACATCAGAAGCATTAAATGTCATGGTTTATGAAGAATTAGCAGCCACGATCACCAATGACGGTACAGAATGTATTACATCAACAACAGACGTTAATCTTGGAGTGGTAGTTTCAAGTGGTTTAGCACCGTATGCCTACACATGGACAGGACCAAACGGATTTACATCCAATTCACCTAACCCTGTATTGCCAAATGCTGCAAATGAAATGTCAGGAACTTATAGTGTTGTTATTACAGATGCCAATAATTGTTCAATTGAAACGAGTACGATTGTAGATATTACGGTGGTTCCAGATGAATTGATTATTACAGCAGACGACGTTGTTTGTGAAGGATCAACTTTGGTCTTATCAACAACAGCGGTTGAAGGAGAAGATATTAGTTACGAATGGATTGGTCCTAATGGAACAACCAGCGAAGGGAATTATGCAAACTCATATTACTTAAATATTGATGCAGCAAGCATGGACGACATGGGATTATATCAAGTACAGGTAACCATTAATGGTTGTACTTCAAACATCTCTGATCCTGTATTTGTATCTGTAAGTACTGTTCCAACAGCAGCACCAACCAATAATGGTGTAAGCTGCGCAACAGTAGATAGTGATGTACAACTACTATCTAATGTAACAGGTGGTTCTGGAGTATTGAGGTATGAATGGTCGGGACCAAATAACTGGACTTCTAATGCTCAAAACCCAACGATTGCTAATGCAAATTCAGCCATTTCTGGGACATATACACTAATTGTAACAGATGCAAATGGATGTCAATCAGAAGTAACATCAACTTTTGTTGAAGTTAGTAATGTTCCTGCTCCACCAGTCTTAACGATTACAGATGATTCTGTTTGTGAAGGGGAATCTATTTATGTAGCTGCTACTTATTATGAAGGAACAGATGTATTATACACGTGGACTTTGGCTGATGGTTCAACTATTGTTACAGAGCAGTCTTCTTTATTGATTGAAGAATCAACAATTGAAGCAAATAACGGAATGGTAAGTGTTTCAGTTTCCGTCAATGGTTGTACTTCTCCAAACTCCGTTGGAGTAGAAGTTGAGGTAACCCCAATTCCACTAGCACCGATCATCGTCAGTTCTGCAAATGAAGATTCGCCAGCCTGTCAAGGTGCAAGCGTGAGTTTATCAACAGAATTTATACCAGGAGCAACTTATGAATGGAACGGTCCGAACGGATTCCAATCGAACCTGTTTAATCCATTTATACACAACATCACACCACAAGAAGTCGGAACATATATGTTGACGGTCTCCATGAATGGATGTTATTCTGACGTTGCTGAAGTAGAAATTTTTGTACAAGAAACACCAGAAACACCAGTTGCATTGAGCGAAGGAGCATTCTGTGTAGATTCAGATATGCGTTTGGAAGTAGCCAACCCAATTCCAGAAACGATCTACGATTGGTACAAAACGAGTAATGACCTTTATGTAGGAACAGGAGCTGTTTTAGTTATACCAAATATAACAACTAGTGATGCTGGCGAATACTATGTGATAGGAAACTTGAATGGTTGCAAATCTGAAAAATCTAATAACACCGATGTGAAAGTAGATACACCACCAACCAATGCTGCTTATGCAGGAGAGGATATGATTATCTGTGAAGATACGGTTGTGCTTGCTGCACAAACACTATTAGATGGTCAAGGACTTTGGTCGAAAGTAGACGAAGCATCTACAAGTATGATTATGTCAGCTACGGAATCTACCACTTTAGTTACCGAACTCGAAGTAGGTGAAAATGAATTTGTATGGAGTGTCGGTAATGGTGCTTGCGGTACAACCTCGACCGATACGATTATGGTTGTGACGAACATTGCACCCGAGGCATTGGACGATACATACATTACTGAATTAAATACTGTCGTTGTTGACACGGTTACATGGAATGACTTCCCCAATACAGAATTTTACTCGGTTAGTATTTTGGAGGAACCTAGTCATGGAGAAGTATTTATGACTCCAAGCGGTGCATTTAATTACGAACCAGAAGAAAACTACGTAGGAGCGGTCGAGTTTACCTATGAAATCTGCCAGAATTACTGCCCAGAAAACTGTACGCAGGCTTCGGTTATCATTTCTATTGGAACAGAATCCCCATGTTTTGCACCAACGATCTTTACGCCAAACGGTGATGATTACAATGACACTTTTGTCATACCATGTTTAGAGTTATACAATGATAGTAAAATCTCCATCTTCAACCGTTGGGGAGACGAAGTTTATATGTCTTATGACTATCAGAACGAATGGAACGGAACATACAACAATAATCCACTTCCTGCTGGAACATATTTCTATGTCCTAGAAGTCAACGACGATCAAGGAACTCGGTTGAGTGGATACATTTATTTACAACGATAATACAGATTTTAGAAAATGTTAATAGAGTGAATTCTAATACACTCTATTAACAGATTATGATAAGAATGTTTTTAATGTGGGTTGGCAAGGGCAAAACAGGTGGGAGCGGGAGAGTGGCTATGAGTTTAGCAGTTGTTTTGTCAAGCATTTTGGATACTTTTTGGCGACTGCAAAAGTATCGCCCCGCAGGGACATGATTTAATTTGAAACGCCATAAATAATAGTTTTTTTCTAATGTAATACGATAAAGAAAAGAAGTTATAAATGAAATTTATTGGGATAAATTGTTAAATAATAAAGCACATGAAAAAATTTATATTACTCATTATATTCTTTAGCTCTTTTGCTGGAACGATCTCTGCACAGCAAGACGCACAATACACTCAGTGGATGTTCAATAAATTGTCTTTGAATCCAGGTTATGTAGTGGCAACAGACTATCCATGTATTTCGTGTTTGCACCGAACTCAATGGGCTGGTTTGGAAGGTGCACCAACGAGTCAATCACTCAATTTAAGAGTACCTTTAAAAAAGAAAAACGTAGGTTTTGGGTTGTCCATTAATCGAGACGTTATTGGCCCTTCAGAATCTTTACGAGCAGGGTTGATTTATGGTTATGCTATCGACTTTGGAAAAGGAAAATTGGGTGTTGGGGTAGAGGGCGCACTGCGCACTTATCAAGTAAAATGGGGTGAAACCAACTCTATTTTATCAGGTGATGTTGCCGTTCCTGGAAATGAAGCTATGAAGACCTTTTTGAATGTTGGAGCAGGTTTATACTATTATACACCTAAATATTATATCGGTTTATCTGTCCCAAACTTTATCAATAATGATATTTCGTTGGTATCGAATACTACTTTTACGGGAACAGATTTTAGTAAACAGACCTTTCATGGGTTTTTGATGGCAGGACTTATTTTAAATGTTTCCGAAGACATTAAATATAAACCTGGTATTTTATTCAAATATGCTAAAAACGCCCCCTTAGATTTAGACCTTAATAGTAGCATGATCTTTTTTGACAAACTTTGGTTGGGCTTGACGTATCGATTGGGAGGATTTAGTGATGAAAAAGTAGGCGAATCGCTTGGTTTTATTCTACAATATCAGTTTTCTGATCCGTTCAAATTGGGAATTGCTTATGATTATACCTTATCAAAAGTACGAGACTATAATTCTGGAACGTATGAAATTATGTTAGAATATTGTCTAATGCCTAAGAATAAGAATTTGACAAACCCTCGATTTTTTTAAAATGATACACATATCTGTGTATTTATTTTTTAAAAAAAAAGTATAAAAAATAGATCGTAATGACTCGAACATTTCTATATCCAACCTTACTTTTGTTGTTTTGCTTTAGTGCTATAACTGCCGTACAAGCGCAAACACCAACGAAGCAGGCGAATAAATTATACAAAAACTACGGCTATAAAGTAGCGACGCATCATTTTGAAGAAAGTGATAATCTTTCGGTAGAGGAAATGGCAAAATTGGCCAATAGTTATCGGCTCAACCACGAAACTCGAAATGCCGAAATGTGGTATGGTAGAGTAGTAGAACAAAGCGATGAACCTTTGTATAAACTCTATTATGCACAGATGCTCCAAAGCAATAAAAAGTATGATCTAGCAAAAAAATACTATGAAGCCTACGATCAAGCCATGGGAAGTGCGGAAGGTAGCGACCGACGAGGACAATTATTAGCAGCAGCTATTGAACGTATTGAAAACTTCGAGCATACGGATGTTTTGGTTGAAAATGTTGATAATATTAATAGTGGAAAACTAGATTTTAGTCCAAGTTACCATGACAATGGAGTCGTATTTGTTTCTACCCGAAAAGCAGATAAAGAAGATCGAGAGTTCAAAGATATTTGGATTGATGACAACTTTATGTCTATTTTTTATGCAGCTTCTCAAGAAGATGGTACACTGTCGACTCCTGAACTTTTCTCTATGGATTTGACCACCAAGTACCATGAAGGACCTGTTTCTTTTACTCGTTCAGAAGATCGTATTTTTTTTACTAGAAATGATTATATCAAGGGTAAACGTCGTAATAACAGTAAAGGAACGATGAAACTAGAAATTTATACGGCTCAAAAAATGGGCGGTACTTGGTCTGAACCAACACCTTTACCGTTTAACACCAAAGAATATGAAGAAGCACATCCAGCGGTTTCTGCCGATGGAAAATACTTGTTTTTCTCGTCGGATCGTCCAGAAGGAAAAGGTGGAATGGATATTTATGTCAGCGAATTTAAGGAAGGTCAGTGGAGTGATCCTGTTAATTTGGGCGACGATGTAAATACGGCAGGAAATGAGATTTTTCCATATATTCACGACAACGGAACACTATATTTTGCTTCCAATGGTTTAGGTGGTTTGGGAGGATTAGACATTTTCACGTCTGAATTTATTTCTCCAACAGAGGTCGTTAAAGTCAAAAATATGGGAACACCATTTAATTCCTCTATGGATGATTTTGGTTTTGTAAGTAATCTTTTAGGAACGGAAGGTTATTTTACTTCTGCTCGTGAAAACGGACATGGACAAGATGATATTTATCATTTTAAGAAAAGTAATCGAAAGCAAGTCCTAGCCAAAATTTGTGCTTACGACCAAGAAACAATGATGCGCATTGAAGGTGTAGAGGTCAGTATTTTGATAGAAGAAAATGAATATTCTCTCAATGATGCTTCTGATTTATTGGTCAAACTGAGAGAAACAGGCGAAAAAGATACCTACGAACTGAGATTTAAAAAATCTATCAATCAAAACGATCTGAATATTGATGAAAACTTTACCTATACAACAGGCGAAACAGGAGATTTTGATGTAGAGCTTGATCCCAATCAAAACTATGTTTTGGTAGCCAAAAAAGACGGCTATATCATTGCTCAAGAAGAATTTTCTACAACAGGTCGAGACGTGGATTTTTCAACGGAACACGTGGAATTTTGTATTCCGCTAGCTCCATTAAACTGTGCGACTTTGATGGGTACGGTTATCAATGAAAAATTCGATCATATCATTCCAAACGCAGAAGTGTTAATTGTCAATACTTGTACGGGTGAAGAAACAAAATTGCTTTCAGATGCCAATGGACATTTTGATTATCCGTGTGTAGAATGTGGTTGTGCATATAAATTTGTGGGAAGCAAAAAGCATTTTATAGATGGTAATACCGTTAAATTAATTGATGATGCTATTTGTGGAACAAATGCCGTAGTAGAGGTTGAATTATATCTCAATCCTGGTGAAAATCCTCCAAGTGATTTACTAGCTGGAACATATAATCCAAATAACACAAATAATCCTTACGCCCCATATAATCCTGTTTTACCTAATGCAAACCGTTATTTTGAAGGACAAGAGTTACGAGAAGGAGCTGTCATAGAATTAAAAAATATTTTCTATGATTTTGATGAATATTATATTCGGGACGATGCAGCCCGTGAGCTTGATAAAGTCGTTGAACTAATGAATGCCTTTCCTACTATGACCATCGAATTGGGTTCACACACGGACGCTAGAGGAACGGATAAATACAATAAACGATTGGCAAATAACAGAGCCAATGCAGCCGTGAAATATCTGATCAGTAAAGGTATTGATAGTCGTCGTTTGACAGATAGAGGTTACGGAGAAGATCAACCAAGAAATAATTGTGGTGATTTTGTAAATTGTTCAGAAGAAGAACACCAGTTTAATCGAAGAACAGAAATTAAAATTATTACTTTAGGGGCAGATGTTGGTGTAAAATATATTGATAATGCTCCTGAAAAAACAGATTACGCAGATCCAAATCGTAAATTTACTTGGAAATAATAGAATGAAATAATATTAAGGAGATGCTTTAAAAAATCAAGTTCAGAAAACTGGACTTGGTTTTTTTTTGAAAAATTATATCATTCTGTAAAATTTATAAACAGATTTTAAATTGATCTGACTTCTGCTATAAAACAAGATAGATGCTTATATTTGAATTCTAGTCAGTATTTTACAAATTCAAAAGTATCATTTGAAAGAAATTGAAAAAATAATTGCGTTCTATAATCAGATAGATTGGTCAAGAGAAAAAGCAGCTTTGGGAACAGTCGTCAAAGTCGAAGGATCTGCTTATCGTCGGATTGGCGCACGGATGTTCGTATCTAGCAATGGTCAATGGGTAGGCGGTATCAGCGGTGGTTGTTTGGAAGGAGATGCATTGAAACGAGCGCAAATAGCTATCTTGAAAAATCAAAGCTCAATCGTTGTGTATGATACCACCGAAGATGATCCGCATCAAATAGGGGTTGGACTAGGTTGTAATGGACGAATTGAAGTACTTTTTACTCCCATTGACCCCAATGATGAAAATAATCAAATTGAGTTTTTAAAACAAATCACCAATAAACGAGAACCAACCATACTCCTCCAAATATTGAGTGTTCAGAGTAGTGACTTAAATATTAAAGGAAATTTTTATACGAAAGAACGATTCTCCGATCTATCGAATCTATTAAAAGTCCCCTTATCAACCGTTCAGGAACAAGTCAATATTGCTTATCGCAGAAGAAAGTCCAAAGTATTCAAAATAACAAATGAACAAGGGGTTACGGTTGAGATACTAGCAGAATTAATCCGTCCAAAAATCAAATTAGTTTGTGTGGGGGATAATTATGATGTAAACGCAGTAATGGACATTGCAATGGTTTTAGGATGGGAGATTCATGTCGTCGGTAAAATGCGAAAATTAGGAAAAGCGATTCATCAAGCGGCACATCAGGTGTATGCCTTGGAAGATGCCGATTCTATTCAAATGGACGAACACACAGCCGTTGTTTTGATGTCCCACGATTATAAAACGGACGTGGACGTACTAAAAAAATATATCCATAAAAAGATTCCATACATTGGTATGCTTGGACCTAAAAAACGCATGCTGAAAATACAAACAGAGTTTGATGAAGCCAACATGGGTATCAATATGGACACTTTAGCTCGTTTTCATGCACCCGTAGGTTTGGACATTGGTGCTGAAAGTCCCGAAGAAATTGCCTTGTCGATCACTTCAGAAATTGTTGCTTTTTTTAGGAATCGAGCAGGAAACTCATTAAAAAACCGAAAGGGTAGTATCCACGAACGCTTGTAAAAATATTTTTTTTACTTCTTTCATTCACATCATACTTCATTTTTTCGTTCTTAAAATATACCCATTCTATAAAAACATAATTCAAAACCATACAAAAGTTATCAAGGAAATAAATTCCCTTGGAAAAAGGTTCTTTCAAGGTGGTTTTAACCCCTTGTCTATATTATCATTTGGACTTTATTTATTTTTTGTATGGTTTCAAATAATTAGCTCATGTAAAACCAAACCATAAAATGAAAATACATTTTATATTCATACTTCTACTATTTAGCATTACTTCGTGCGAACTCATCAGAGTAAATGAACCCGTTTCTATCGGAGAAGTCGAAGGGGTTAAACCTATTTACACCACATTAGAAACACTGACGGCAATTGAGACTCTACCACCGCAGCCGATTCAAAATTTAGGGAAAATATACTATAAGGATAGTTTGATTTACGTCAATGAACGGAATCAAGGTTTTCATATTATTGATAATACTAACCCAGCGAACCCCATTCCGATTCAATTTATTCGAGTATTAGGAAGCGAAGATATTGCCATCAAAGGAAATGCTTTATATGTTGATAATTTGACAGATTTGGTCGTACTTGATATTACAGATCGAACTAATATTAAAGAAGTAAAACGTATTCCAAATTTATACCCAGAAGTTCAACAAACGCATCCTGTTGGGTATTCCGGCTATTTTGAGTGCGTTGATCCATCCAAAGGAATTATTATCGGCTGGGAATCTACGACACTTGTTGACCCAACTTGTTGGAGGTAGGTTTCTTTTTCGAGAAGTTCTTTTCAGAAAATCCTAAAAAAATCAATATGAAAAAGATAAAAATATACTTTATGTTTGGCTTACTATGCCTGATGTGTTTGATGGGTTGCCAATCTGAGGACAGTTCTTTTGCGACTGATATAGGTGGTGGCAATGATAGTGGCGTAGGTGGCTCGTATGCCCGTTTTATAAGTGTTGGTAATTTCATGTACATTGTCAACGATACGAACATTAAAACCTTTGATGTAACTGCGCCATTTAATCCAAACTTGGTGGACGAACAGGTAGTAGGGGAACGTATTGAATCTATTTTTCGGTTTCAAGATCGCTTATTTATTGGATCGAGTATAGCTTTGTATATTTATACCATTGCTGAAAACGGTGTTCCTATGTTTGCATCCGAAACACCTTATTTTGAATTTGGTATTTTTCCATGTGACCCTGTGGTAGCGAATGAAAATTACGCTTACGTTACTCTCAATTCACGCACAAGAATTAATTCCGACTGCGGTGGAAGCTTTGAAGTAGATGTCGATGTATTGAAAATATTTGATATTGCAGATGTAGAACGACCAGTTCAAATTTCTGAATACAGTCTGACTGCACCTAAAGGGTTGGGTTTAGATGGTGATCATTTATTTATTTGTGATGATACCGAAGGCCTTAAAGTATTCAATGTAGCCGATCCATTAAACATTGAATTGTTGCAACATATTAATAATTTCACTGCATTCGATGTGATTCCGTTAAACGGATTATTATTGGTGGTCGGGCCAGATAATGTCTATCAATTTGATTATACCGACATCAATAACATTCGACTAATTTCTACTATTCCTCATGGTGTATAAACGGCGAAGTATATTTCTCATTTGGATTTTATTATCTTTTTTTGCAAAAAATATCAATGCTCAAGATACATCTGATGCAAATAAAAAATCTAACATTACTCGACCACAGCTAGCTGTAACATTTGTACCAACAGCATTTTTAAACTATACGCCTGGTATTCAATTTGGAGTAGAAATAGCAACGAAAGCAGAACAATCGCTCAATTTTGAAATAGGTTATTTAAGTCTGTTTGATGGTAGGAGTGAGAGCTTTAAGGGGTACCGATGGGTTGGAGAATACCGATTTTATAATCCTTTGAAAAATAAACCGAAGCGATATAATAGTTATATTGGTGGGCAAATTCATTTGAAGCAAACGTTCTTATCAGGACTAGGTTTATTTTCAAGAGATAATGGCTCATACACCCAAATGTTAGATTACCGAGTGACTAACACGACAAGTAATGCTCTAGTAGTAATCGGAGAATTGTTTCCCATTAAAAAAAGATGGTTTCTTGATATTGCCTTTCGCGCGGGTATTCGTTTTTTAGATGTTCGTTTTAAGGACGTTCCAACAGATGCTGAAATTATTAATAACAATGCTGATTTTTTGGGATTTATTATGAATCGTGAAGGTTATCGTTTCTTTCCCAAAGCTGCATATAGTTTAAAAGTGGTTTATCTGTTAAATTGATATGACCACTACTATTAATTTTTCATTCCTCTTCGGTTAAAATATCGGAGTATATTTTTGGTAATTTTAATTCTGTTTCGTCAATATCAGTCTTTATTTCAATAACATATTGCATGATATATGAATTGGGTCTTTCCATATTTATTTCCTTAATTTCTAGTGCGCATAAATCAGTTATTGGTTTCCATAAATGAATCACTAAACTCGCAGGTAAGTTAATTTTATCCGTTACGTACAGTTCATATCTATTTTTTATTTCCCAATTTTCTTTTTCATTTATTTTGGTTTCTCTAATAATCATTTTGTAGCATTCATATCCTAAAATGATTTTATTTTCTGATTTTATTTCCTCAATTTCATAACTTAATTTCCAGTCACTTTGATCTGTATTGTGATATAAATGGAACTCATTTAGTTTTGCTTCATCTGTTTTTTCATCAGTGTAAAAATGTTGCATTATGCCACTTTCTGGAAGTATCTGAATAAATTCCTTTGGTCTATTATTGTGAGTTCTTACGTGTTTGATTGCAGTGTTATTAACTATATAGCTGTATTGTTTTTGACTTTCTTTTGCTAAAAAATGCTTCCAAAAATTCAACCATTCTTCTTCAGACTTTTTAATATCAATCCTATCTTGTTCTATGAGCAAACGTTCTTCTTCGGATTCAAATTCTATATTCAAATCAATTGATTCATCCTCATCTTTTAAATCTTTTTCATGGTACTTACATTGTATCCCGTATTTAATGAGCATTATTTCATTTTTCATAAGGTAGACATCTCTAAAGTGTCCACAAAACCTAATACCCTCTCATTTTCGCCAAACGATCTAGGTGAAAATTAGAAGTACCCAACAACTGTTGAGCGACCTTAGCACGTTTGAGGAAAAAACCAATTTCTTCATCGTCAGTCATTCCGATACCACCAAACATTTGAATACCTTCTGCGCTGGCGAGTTGATAGGTTTGTCCCAGTTTGGCCTTAGCTAAACTTGCGAGTTTTGGAATATCCTTTGAGTCGCTGTCAATCGCTTTTAAAGCTTTAATAACAATAGATTTACACATTTCAATTTCACAAAACAGATGTGCTGCTCGATGCTGTAATGCTTGGAAAGAACCGATTTTTTTACCAAATTGCTCTCGTTCTTTCAGATAAGCAATGGTTCGAGCAAAAGCTTCCTGTGTGCCGCCTAGCATTTCTGCCGCTAATCCAATCCTTGCAATATCAAGGGTGCGTTCCAAAAGTGCATCACCACTAGCATATTCATCTAGTTTCGTGTTTTTGGATACGCTTACATGTTCAAAATGTACCGTTGCCATATTGCGGCTATCCATCATAATGACACGTTCTACGGAGACGCCTGCTGTTGCTGTATCTACCACAAATAACTCAATTCCAGTAGACGCTTGAACCGCTACGATCAACTGATCGGCGATATGACCGTCTATGACGTTTGTCTTCGTTCCGTTCAAAACGAAAGCATCTCCTTTTTGCTCGGCAGTCATGTTGATATGTTCGGGATTATGATGACGACCTTCCTCAAAAGCCAAGGTGGTGATCAGTTTTCCTTCTGCAATTTGTGGTAACCACATTTCCTTTTGAAGTACATTTCCACCTAAATTGATAGCTGTTGTACCCATCAAAGCTGTTGAAAGTAGGGGAGAAGCAGTTAAAGTGCGACCCGTCTCTTCCAAAACTTGACCTAAACCTGTATATCCAAAATCCAATCCGCCGTAGGATTCAGGAATAATGAGAGACGTCCAACCCATTTCGACCATTTCCTGCCATAAATCTGGATCGTAACCTAATTTATCATTGGTATCTCGTAAGTGGCGCAATTTTTCAATTGCCCCCTTTTCTTTTAATAATTCTTTTGCAGAAGATTTGAGCATTTGCTGCTCTTCGTTTATTACTAAAGCCATGATATTA
>JAHDFQ010000088.1:0-5942 GCA_020628085.1 Saprospiraceae bacterium | reverse complement strand
CGGTAAACCTAGAATGCGTTTTGAAATAATATTAAGTTGAATCTCGGAAGTTCCACCTTCAATGGAGTTTCCTTTGGTGCGTAGATAAGTGCGTGCGGCATGACCTTCATTAGATGCTTCACCTTCCCAAGGCAAAGCGTCAAAACCTTCCATTTCCATGCGTAGTTCGTAGCGTCTTTTATTCAATTCTGTTCCATAATATTTGAACATGGAAGACAACGCACCAGAGTTATTTCCAGATTTAGCTTCGTCGATCGCTCTTTCTATACATAGTTCAAAAATAGCTTCGTCCATTTCAAAATTGGCAATCTTAGATCGAAGCATCGTATCTGATAAAATACCATTTTGAAGTCCGACAGTTTCGGGTGCTATATCGGATAAGGGCGTAGGTTTGTCCGTTTCTCCAACACCACCAATCATTTGGCGTTCGTGCGTTAAAAGGTATTTTGCAATCGTCCAACCTTGACCCAATTCGCCAATTAAATTTGCTTTTGGCACTTTGACATTATCAAAAAACGTTTCTGCAAAAGGTGACTTTCCGCTAATCAATTTAATGGGTTGTGTACTCACGCCCTCGCTTGCCATATCAATCAATAAAAAGCTAACGCCATGGTGCTTAGGAACATCAAAATCCGTTCGCACTAATGCAAAAATCCAATCCGATTTATCGCCATACGACGTCCAAACTTTCTGACCATTGACCAGAAAGTGATCGCCTTTATCTTCCGCTTTCGTCATCAAACCTGCCAAATCGCTACCTGCACCTGGTTCGCTGTATCCTTGACACCAACGAATTTCAGCATTTGCAATTTGGTTAAGATATAATAGCTTTTGTTCTTCGGTAGCAAATTTTAACAAAGCAGGGCCGAGCATGGAAATACCAAAACTAAAGAGTGGTTTTCTTGCCCCCAAGCGCATCATTTCTTCATTGATGATCTTTGTTTCAATAGCACTCATACCGCCACCGCCATACTTTTTTTCCCAATAAGGTACAATCCACCCTTTTTCGTGACAACGGTTAAACCAAAGCAATTGATCTTCGGTTGGTTTGGCATTGCGTCCGCCCCAATAGAAATCGCTGATAGACGTAATGGGTTGGCGCATACTTTCTGGACAATTGGCATCAATCCATTCTGCTGTTTCCTTTCGGAAGGTTTTTAAATCTATTGAAGTATCTATCATAATGCATTCATTTTTAGTAATATTTTTAAATTATCCAGCATAAGCCAAAGCTAGCCATTCTGCCATGCAAGCAGGTTTTTCTTGTCCTTCTATTTCAAAAACGATGTTTATTTTGTATTTATAACCATTACTTTTAGGTTCAAATGCTTCGAGCGATAATCGTCCTCGAATACGTGCATCTACGGGCGTTGGACTGATAAATCGTACCTTATCTGTTCCGTAATTAACTCCCATAACGGCATCCTGAACTTCAAATGTTTCATAAGCAAATTTGGAAGCAAAAGCCAAGACCATAAAACCGTGGGCAATAGTCTTTTTGTAAGGAGATTCTTTTGCTGCTCTTTCTGGATCAACATGAATCCATTGTTCATCATGCGTTAGTTTAGCAAAAGCCGTAATAGCTGCTTGGTCTATTGTAAACCATTCGGTTAACCCTAATTCTTTGCCGACATGCTGCTCCATATCAACAAGATGTTTAAAGGTTGTTTTATAAGGTTTGTTAGTCGTTGGTTGTTCCATTTTTTTGATATTGAATCTTTAAATTGGATAAGAGCCACCATTGGCGTGTAGCGTAATACCGCTGACAAAACCTGCTTCTTTGGAGGCTAGAAATAAGTAGGAATAACCCATATCCTCAGGTGTCCCAATTCGTCCAATTGGAATGGTTTTAATACCCGCATCTACCACTTCTTGTGGCATACTATCGGTCATGACGGACTTTATAAAACCAGGTGCTACACAGTTGACGGTAATACCATGTCGGCCTACTTCTTTGCAAAGTGAACGGGTAAATCCTTGTGTCGCCGCTTTAGTTGCCGCATAGTTGGTTTGCCCAAACGCACCTGCCATGGCATTGATGGAGGAAGCAGAAATAATACGCCCATAATTGGCAGCAATCATGTGTGGCAACACTGCCTTGGTGACGATATATAGACCATTCAAATTGACATTGATAACAGTATTCCATTCGTCTTCATTCATCTTTTTGAAGGAGCGATCTCGGATAATACCAGCATTGTTAATCAGAATGTCAATTCGTCCATGTTTTTCCATAACGGCATTGACGGCTTCTTCGGTAGATTGTCTGGACGTTATATCTACTTTTTGGTAAAAAATATTTCCACCATTAGCTGTGATTTCAGCGACGGTTTCCGTTCCGTCTAATACATCCCAAAGCGCAACGGTTGCGCCTGCTTCACAAAAAACTTTACACACTCCAGCACCAATTCCACGTGCTCCGCCCGTCACTATGGCGACTTGTCCATCTAATCTAAACATATTGATTGTTCAATTATTAAAATTATCATATTTTCCCTGCTAAAAATAGGCAATATTTGTCAGCAGGCTAGTGTTTCAATCTACATTTATACAAATCAATTGTTGAGGTAACCGTTAAAAAGTAGAATTTGTTTGGTTACACTATGAACGGTATGTTACTAATTTCTACATTTCAAGAACTTCTTTATCTGTTACTACGAAAACCCGATCTACTATTTTGGGCTGCATAATGGCTAAACCTGTAAATGCTCCAAAAGCGGGCAACACGGCTTGTGTTTCTTCAAAAAAGAAACAAGGTAGCTTCATCACTTGCTTTCCCCAACCTTCTAAAACGACACCAGGATGTAAGTGACCATAAAAATTATATTGAGTAAATGTATTTTGTTTTAAGGGGTAGTGTGAGAAAATAAAAGGTTCGACAATTAAGGGTGGTTGATGAATTTTTATAACGGAAGCTTCATAGATTGCTTCGGGTAAAATATCATGATTTCCTTTAACCAATTCAAATGAAATATTTGGATATTCTTCCAAGAAAGCAGCAAATTTTTCCCAAACTTGATTTAAACTACTGTGGAAAAGATCACCTAAAAATAGTACACGTCGAGGCGTGAAATCCTTTAATAATTGTCTGAAATTATTGAAATTTTGATGTAAAATAGCCGCAGGAGCAGCCAAGCCTTGTTTGCGAAAATGCGCTGCTTTACCCAAATGTAAATCTGCTAACAATAGCGTTTGTTGTTCTTTCCAAAAGATACCTTTTTTGGGGTGCAGGATAAGCGTTTGACCTTTAAATAAAATTGTTTTCAAAGAAGAAATGCAATGTGGTTCAAAAGCTACAAATTTAAGGAAAAGTAATTGGAAATAGATAAATATGAGCGTATAACAAATTGTCGCACTAGAAAGTGTATAGCTATTTAAAACCCTGCTTGCAGCAGGCAAGTCTGCGCCTCAGTATCTCCGTAGCAAATTAAAACGACAATTTGTTATACATTCACAAACTTAACATACAATATCTATCAGGCAATCATTTTTAGTTTCATTTTTCGGATACGATCTGCTAGGGTTTCACTAGAAACTTTTTCACGTAAACGATCTGTAATCAATGGAAAGGAGAATGGGGTGGGTTGTTTTGGACGCGTGATGACTATTTTTTGTTGAGTAATGCGCTGCAGTGTTTGATATAAACGGTGTTCTTGTAACTGAAATCGCATAACTTCTTCAAAGGCTTGTTGTACCAATAAATTATCGGGTTCGTGTTGTTGAAATACATCGAAAAAGAGTTGTGAAGAAGATTGTAAATGCTTACTTCGTTTTTGTGCGCCTGGAAAACCTTTAAAAATTAAGCCAGCGATAGAAGCAATATCTCTAAATTTTCGTTTTGCCATTTCCACGGCGTTCGCACTTTCTTGCAAATGTTCTTGAAGATGATCGGTCGAAAATAAGTCCACATTAATGATTTCGTCCACGTTCAATTCTTGATCCGTCAATAATTCAAAACCATAATCGTTCACGGCTACCGAAAAACTAATAGACTGTAGTTGACTCAGACGCCAAGCAATCAAGGCACTCAAACCTTCGTGTACGTGTCGCCCATCAAACGGGTAAAAGACCAAATGATAGCCTTCTCGATCTTTAAAATACTCTATTAATAACTCATCATCGCTAGAAACATGCGAACGATTGCGTTGTAAGTTGGTGAGTGGAGCTAGTTTTTTCAATTCAACACTTGATGATTTCTGATCTTGAATCAAACCCATTTGGTGTCGTAATTCTTCTGATAATTGTGCCGAAAAAGGCATTCGCCCACCTGCCCACGATGGTGTAATGGCTCGTTTCTTTTTACTTGCTTTTACTCGAACCTCCATCTCTTTAATTCGAACGACTTCGAGTACTTTACCGCTAAAAATAAAGACATCACCCGTATTTAGAGCAGAAATAAATCGCTCCTCAATTCGACCAATTTTACTGCCATTTCTATACTTAACCTCTACTGTGGTATCACTTACAATCGTACCAATAGATAGTCGGTGGCGAGTTGCCATGGCTTGATCGGCGATATAATATTTACCTTTGTAAAAACCAACTCTGTTGTATTCATCATAGGCATCTAGCGACTGCCCACCCGTACAAATAAAAGCTAAACACCAGTTCCATTCTTCGGGTGTGACACTTTCATAACTGTATGTTTTTTTAATTTCTTTATAAATATCTTCTGCTACAAAACCACCAGAAACCGATAAAGTAACTAGATATTGTACCAACACATCAAAAGAACGAATATAGGGTAAACGACTTTCTAAATTCTTATCTTTTACCGCTTTTCGTAAAGCAGCAGCTTCAATCAATTCCATGGCGTGTGTGGGAACAAAATGGATCACACTGGTAGCGCCTGGTTGATGACCGCTACGCCCAGCACGCTGCATAAAACGGGCAACCCCTTTTGGACTACCAATCTGAATAACCGTCTCGACGGGACGAAAATCAACACCCAAATCAAGACTAGATGTACAAACCACTAAACGCAACACACCTTCATGCAAGGCGTTTTCCACCCAATCTCGTTGTTCCCGATCAATAGCACTATGGTGCATAGCCATCAATCCTGCTAGTTCAGGCTGATGATCCAATAACACCTGATACCAACGTTCGCATTGACTACGAGTATTGGTGAATAGCAAAGACGTTTTACTTTCATTGACAATATTCAGAATTTTATCGACCATCAAAATTCCCATGTGACCTGACCACGGAAACGTATTAATATCATCGGGTAGAACCGTTTTAATCTGTATTTTTTTAGTGATTTTAGATCGGATCAACGTCCAATTATCATTGTGGTAATCTGCGCCAAAAAGTACTGCCGCTGCCTCTTCCATATTGCCAATCGTGGCAGAAATTCCCCATGTTTTGAGTTTTGGCAGTAAAGATTTTAGGTGTGAAAGTGCCAATTCAACTTGTACACCTCGTTTAGATCCAACCAGTTCATGCCATTCGTCAGCGATAATAACTTTTAAGTTTTTAAAAATATCTTCGTATCCAACGGTAGCTAATAATAAATGTAAACTTTCGGGTGTAGTGATGAGTATTTCGGGGGGATTTTTCTTTTGTTTGGTACGTTCATTGGTGGGTGTGTCACCCGTTCGGATGCCTATATTCCAGTCGATTCCAAAAGCTGAAGCGGCTTCTTGGGCAGCGGACTGTATTTCTTTTGTTAGTGCTTTTATGGGTGATATCCATATAGCTTGCAGACCATTTTTAGTAGGTAATTTATCTTTCTTATGATGCTGTTTTAAAAATTCTAATAGAATAGGAACAATCAGTGCATAGGTTTTTCCGCTTCCAGTAGCCGCATTTACAATACCATTTTTATTTTGTAAATAGGCTTTCCAAGTTTTTAGTTGAAATGGAAAAGTCGTCCAACCTTTCGATTCAAACCAATTTGTTCCTATGGCTATTTGTTCTTTTCTAGTCATTTTAATTTA
>JAHDFQ010000087.1 GCA_020628085.1 Saprospiraceae bacterium | reverse complement strand
AAAATTGACTAAGAAACTGAATACTTGAAAGTTACCTGCCTGCGGCAGGCAGGCGAAGGAAATATTTGAAGGACTTGAAGGTTTTATTATACTAACCTGCCCGACGGCAGGCGGGTTTTTCTGACCTACTACTTAAAGTATCTTTAATTCTAAGAAAAAATTGATTTATCCTTCAAAATGCAATGAAATAGTGAAAGCACGCGATTTGATTTTATCTAAAACCGTCGATTCTTCTAAATTACCATCGTAGAGTAGGGCGTTACTAATGCCATGAGAAATTTTGAATTCTGGAGAAAAAATGAAGTATGGAAAAAAGAACTGAATCCCTGCGCCATATTCTGCTGCAAAGTCAGTTGGCGCAATTTTGACCAATTGATCTGCTTGTCTTGAACGAGAATCGTTCGCCACATCAAACGAATATTTGACACCAGCAATTACAAATAATCGAATATCGTGAAATGGGGCAGATTTATATCGGATATGAAAAGGCGTTTCTACTAAAACTTGCTGAATTTTACGAGTTTGTGGAGTCTCTGCCACAAAATCATCAGAATATTGAATGTTTCGTTCAGCGAAAGAGAGCGTAGGTAAAAATCGGAAATCGAAATAATCACCAATCTTCAAATTAGTAACAATTCCAAGGTTAAATCCTGGACCACTAACATTGGTTACGCCAGAAATATTTTCACTTTCTAAAAAATCTTTAGATCGAAAGACATCATATCCTGCCTGATTATAACCGAGCGTAATACCGAAGTAATATGGTTTAGATTGAAAATCCAAAAAATTATAATTTCCTCTAGCAGATTGAGCATTTGCATTTGAGGCAAACCCCAAAAATAGGCAGCAAATGACTACTTTTGACCCGAATAAATGGAACATATTCCTAACGTGAGTGGTGTACATTGATTTGAATTAAAACCTGTTTTTTCTAGTATGCTTACAAATTTGTTGCCATCGGGAAACGCTTGTACCGATTCATATAAATATTTATATGCTCTTGGGTCTTTTGACGTAATTTTTCCAATTGCGGGCAAAATATAGGCAAAGTAGAAATTAAATAGTTGTTTGAAAGGGAAAATAGTAGGCTTAGAAAATTCAAGAACGACGAGCTTTCCATCTTTCTTTAGAACGCGTTGCATTTCACGAAGCCCATTTTCCAAATTCTCAAAATTTCTTACTCCAAATGCAACGGTAATTGCATCAAAGGTATTGTCCTCAAAGGGCAAATTTTCAGAATCTCCCAATTGTAATTCGATAATTTTGTCTTTTTGTTGCTTATTTATCTTCTTTTGTCCAACTTCCAACATTTCAGACGAAATATCCAAACCAATAATCTTATCAGGATTGAGGCGACGACTCATTTCTAGGGCAACGTCAGCTGTACCTGTTGCGACATCCAAAATGACTTTTGGATCTTTATTTTTCAATAATTTAATCGCTTTTTTTCTCCAAATGGTATCAATGCCTAGAGATAAAAAACGGTTGAGGAAATCGTAATAAGGCGCAATATTGTCAAACATCTTAGTGACTTGCTTCTTTTTACTTCCTTCTTCCTGATATGGTTTTACTGCTTCACTCATTTTATGAATATTTACTTTTTTGAAAGTGGTGCAAAGATACCCTTAATTTAAGTATCAGACTTGTATTGAATTACATTTGAATATACCATGACATACGCCATGTAATTAAAAAATCTTGGGTATAAATCGGTTTGTAGATTGCTTGTATCGTTCAAATCCCGTTTTCTTTTTCATTTGTTTTTCTAACATAGGTGTGGATATAAATATTAAAACGCCTGAAATTGTAATTGGACTGATAATCGAAATCCACCAATTTCCAAACGGGATTGAAATAATAAAAATACCCCACCAGACTAGCATTTCTCCAAAATAATTCGGGTGACGGGAATATTTCCATAGACCTGATTGTATAATCTTTCCTTTATTATTACTATCTTTTTTAAACTTAAATAACTGCCAATCGGCTATCCCTTCCCAAATGATTCCAATGATCGATATGCCAACCCCGATATATTGTATAGAGTGCAATAAAACTTGAAACCTAGGCTGTATTAAAGGCAAACTTATGATAAACATAAATACTCCTTGAGTCATAAACACCTTGAAAAATGCCTTTATAATGAAATGCTTACCCCATTCTTTTCGCCATTTTTGGTATCGCCAATCTTCTTTTTTTTCATGTAATCGGCGAATGAGTATATAAATGGCTAATCGAAGTCCCCAAAAAAGAGTCACCAGAAACAATAAAATATAAGCGTCTGTCAATCCCCGACCAATAAAAACATATGTACCAACCACAACAAAACCTAAACCCCAGCCAATATCTATAATACCATTATCTTTTAATAGTTGAGCCAAGATGAACCATAAAGTCATATAAATGAAGATTAATCCTCCAATTTCTAAGTAGATAATAGGCATATACGCGGTTTCATTTGCAGTAAAACATAAAGGATTTAAAAAAGTTGACACACATATTTAAAAGAGTTACCATGAATAATTGATCGTCTGTCACATTAGTATTCGGTTTTTGCTACAATTCGTAAGCAACAGTACGTCTTGGCATTAACATTGTGTTTACATTAAAAATACGGACAACTAAAAATTTTATTCGGTTAATATGAAACGGAATATTTTACACGAATTGATGGTAGTTTTAGGATTATGTTTATTGCCAAGTTTTGGTTTAGCCCATTCTATTGGAGATAAAGTCAATGGATATGTAGTATTAGACAATGGAAAAAAAATAGACGGGTTTATCATTATCGGATCGTTATTGGATAATGAAATACAAGTGCAGTTTGTGCCTGAAAAATCAAGTATCAAGAAATTATATGAGCCAAAAGATTTAAAATCTTATGCCTATATAACAACAGAGATTGATGACTCTGGGGATAAGGTTGAAACTTGGATTGAATATAAACGTCAGCGGGTTGAAAAACCTCCAAAACCGCTGGGTTCTACATTGGTGTTTATGCAGTTAGTTGAAAAAGGAAAAATAAACCTGTTTACTTATTTTTCTGAATCAAGTAATGCACAACAACTTTATACCTATAGTTATTATATAGAACAGGAAGATGGATTATTTCAGGAAATTCGGGATGATTCTTTTGAACGAACCGCCAGAATGTTGTTTAAAGACTACACAGCTTTGGTCTCAAAGATAGGAAAAGATGATTTCCTTTTTCGAAACGTGGATCAGATTGTCCGAGATTTTAATTTTTGGATGGTCAATCATCATGATCGAAATGAGTATAAAATGGCGCTCAAAATGGATTATTCGGAGGACGAGCGTTCCCATGATGAAATGATGGCCAACTAGGAAACAACCAACTCTTAACAATATAAATTTAATAAATGGAGCGATGACTTTTGTTGTCGCTTTTTTTATTATAAGTTTACTTTTTCTCAATTTACTAGCAGCACATTTACATGTCCATACGTTTTACAAATAAGACAATCAAAAATATGTATAATTAAAATACATAAATGCGATTAAAAGCTTTATGAGGTCTTGACTTTATATTGAAATTTTCGTAAATTGATTGTTGTATAGTATAAATTAATCCCGTGAAATGTATTTCTTTCCTCTGAGAAGCATTCCACATCCATAGAACAAAAATAAAGATAGGTTGTATTAGTTATATACAACTTATTTAAAATATTATAATCCATCTTACTGAACCGTTTACGGACGTTTCAGTACAAAAAACTATTGCGCTATGATTACACTTTTTATGGGAGCTTTACTCATCACCTTCGGCATAAAAGTCACTTGGATATTGATTGACGAAAAGTTGAAGTTTTAATTTTCAGCGGCATCTTCTTCTGAAATAATACCTAGTAGTTTTGCTCGTTTCTCCCAATTTTTACGAGCCAATAACTGCATATCAGCAGTATTATCCAACTCGTCCATGATTTCCATTCCAAGTAATGTTTCTATGACATCTTCCATAGTTACAATTCCTTGCATACCACCAAACTCCCCAACGACTAACGCAATATGCTCTCGTTTTTCCATGATTTTATTAAATAAAGCAGGTAAATGTAACTGCTGATTAATAATCATGATTTCACGTTTAATTGATCGGAGAGGTTGATCGCCTTTTTCGTTGATAATACTAGCCAGAATATCGTCTTTCATAACAAATCCGTCAATATCATCTTTAGTATTTTTAAATACAGGAATACGAGAAAATCGCAAATTTGGATGTGCATCATAAAATGCGCGAATAGTCATTTCTTCGTTAGCTGTTAATGCAACTGTTCGAGGTGTCATAATATCTTTTGCTAAAATACTATCAAAGCGCAATAAGTTCTTAATGATCGTAGAACCACTTGTTCCAATTGCACCGTCGGCTGCTCCTTTATCCGCCATTACTGCAATTTCGGTTTTGCTCGTTTTAGCAATAATTGCTTTTTTACGAATAAATAAACCTGTAATCATTTTACTCAACCAAATAATTGGAGATAAAACCAATAATACAAAATTTAGAGACTTGGCAGTGAAGCCAGATAATGTTCGCCAATTGTTTTTACCAATTGTCTTAGGTATAATTTCTGAAAAAATTAGAATGGCTAATGTCATCAAGACAGGCACGACCATAGTTGCCATGATACCGTCTTGCCAGATTTTGACTGCCATTGCTCCAACCCCCATCGCCCCGACTGTATGTGCAATGGTATTTAAAGTTAAAATCCCTGCTAGTGCTTTTTCTGTTTTTTCAGGACGTGTTAAGTCTTTGATCGTGTGTCCTAATTTGTTGCCTTCTTTTAGCAAGACGTCACCATATGATGCTGGAAGACTTAATAGTACAGCTTCCCAAACGGAACAAAGAAAGGAGAAAAATATAGAAATTGATATAAATACGAAGAGTAGGATATAGTCGCCCATTTCAATTTTTATGTTTAAAATTATATTTGAAAATACAAATATATGATAATTAGATCAATAGAGTTAGTATCAAACATAAAAATGCCGAGTAGTATTGCTACTCGGCATTTTCGATTGAGGGAGTATTATTTCAGTATCAAATTACTGTACTCTGATCTTTTGATTTGGTAAAATCACCTCATTCTTATCAAAATTATTTAACGCACGCAATTGACCAACCGTTGTTCCATACCATTTTGCAATGGTAAACAAGGTTTCGTTATCTCCAACTATATGTACTTTTTGCTCTGGCTCATACATATTTAATGGATCTTCAGTCTTAACAGGTGCACCTTTAGAAGTTCCAATCAAATCTTTACCCACTAAAGATGTTGTCGTTACTTTACTAGCAATAGTTGCAGGCTTAGTGTCAGGAACAGCAACTACCGCAGGAGGTGTTGGAATTTCCTTTTTAGCAGCACCTTTGGACGTAAACTCGCTGGCAGGTGCGCTATATTCTGTAGGGGTAGCAGATGAGTTATAACTCGTAGGAGCTGTTAAATTCAACTGTTGACCAATAGATAAAGTATTGGATGTTAAGTTATTATAAGATTTTAATAAGTCAATAGAGATGTTATGTTTTTTTGAAATACTGTATAATGTTTCTCCTTTTGATACAGTGTGTAAACTTGGTGCTGGCGGAGACGTTACGATGGTCTGCACAATTGGAGTAGTTACAGCACCTTTGGATACCATTTCTTCCGCTTTCGCTTTTACTCTCAATCGTTGACCAGGACTGATTAAATTTTGTTGTAAACCGTTCCAAGACTTAATATCTGCAATACTTACACCATATTTTTTTGAAATAGCATATAATGTTTCTTTCGATTGGACAGTATGAAACTCAACGGGTGTGTTAGTAGGAACATTTGATGTCGTTGAACCTTTAGATGTAAACTCGTCTTGAGGACGATCTACGTAAACCACACGATCTTTGTATACTACCTTTTCTGGCCCTTCTTTATAAATAACCTGAGGAGGAGTTTCTTTATAGATGACTTGAGGAGGAGCTTCTTTGTAAACTACTCTTTCTGGGCCTTCCTTATAAATTACTCTTGTAGCAGGCTGACTTGTGACTACACGAGTATCAGGAGCATACTTTACAGTACTGGTTCCGTTAGAAGCAATTCCATTATTATAGTTAACACCACCGCATGATTCGTTGGCACGTTTTCCCGTATTTCTATTAAAGTATACACCTTTATCTACATCTTTATAGATGTGATCGCAAGCAGAACTTTGAGCAGCATAAGTTACGTTTCCAGTTGTACTGTTGCTAGCAGTAGTATTTGGAATGACTTTAAAAGAAGATGATTCTTTTGATTCTAAATCAGTAACGGTTGTCGCACGATTGGCAGTTGCTACTTCTTTAGAAAGATAGTTTACATAACCATTACAAACGGCATCCATGTATTGAACCAACGGGATATTATTGATGCTTTGTAATGTCATCACGTCATTATTTACAGTTGCTGCGTCCATACCTATTTTACGACTAACCAGACCCACATCTGGAACTAGAACGAAGTCCATATATGGATCAAAGTTCTTTTCAGGTGTCTGACGGAACGTGTATTTACTTGGGCAGAATTTATCGACACGCTCTCTAAAATAAATTTTTCCTTTAGATTTTTTAGAAGCTAAATTCGTTTTAATATCTGTTTTATAGTTGTACGCAAATGTAAACTCATCAGATGAATATCCCATCTCTGCATCTGTCGTAAAGAAATAATTAGCCGTTTCAACAGGTAAAACTAAAAATCCACCTTTGGTTTCAAAAACCAGTTGAACAGTCGTTTTTTTATCATTTATTTTACGCGTCAAACTTTCACTAATAACCACCTCGCCACAATATTTTACATTAGCAGGCTTTGTCGCTACGGTTTTTCCATCTTTAGCTGTATTAAAAATGACTTTTTCGTTATCGTTGATTTTGATATGATAAGTACTCAAATTTGTATTAGTCGTACCAGTGGCTTCTTTTTTGGTCAGTACATAATCATATTTGTCCATACAAGACCCATCATACATGAGGTATAAGTCATTGGAGTTGGCAAACATAAATATATAACTGAAAAGAAAACAGATAATGGATAAGTGTTTTTTTCTCATTGTCAGTATGTTTTTATTATAGTGTTGTTCAATGTGTATACTTAAAGTTCATACAAAATTACAAAAATTAAGACGTAATATATCTGGTGTAGTCATCAAATTAGAAAACAAAGTAATGTAAAAATAAGTATTTTACAAGTTTATCAACTGATTTCCAAACAATAGTATTGTATGAAAACTTAAAATATGTAGTCGATGTTCAATAACGGCAAAAACAAATCGCTATTATATTAAAAAGGGGAGTGGGCAAGAAATTGATTTAAAAAAAATCAATATACTATAAATAGTACTATTTGCATATTTCATACCATTTTGATACTCAAATACTTTTGTGAGCGTTTTAGAAATATGATAAATACAAAAAAGGTCGCTCGATGAACCACCTTTTTGTGCTAAATGACTATTTTTTATCAAAACATTTTACTGAACAATCAATTTTTGAACACTTCTTTGTTGACCGCTTTGTAGACTTACAAAGTAGAACCCTTTAGCAAAAGATTGCGTGTTGATTTGAATCTGCTGTTGGTTTCGAAGCGTTTGAGTTTGAATAATTTGACCCATTTGATTTAAAATGGTCATTTCAACAATATTGGCGTTTTTCCATTGGATTGTCGAAATATCTGTACTAGGATTTGGGAAAATATCAAATGAAAAAGAAGCCGTAGTTGGGTTTTGAACAGATACGGGTTCTAGTGCCCAATTCGTATTAAATGCCGACAATCCACCTCGTTCATTTCCAATAACCATTTCATAGAAGTTGTCATTATCAATATCTGCAATAGCCAAACATGTATTTTTCCCTTCTTGAATATTCGCATAAGCGTTGTCTAGTTTGTTGAATACAGCTTCAGGCTCGCTGGTGATTCCATCATAAATCTTTATAATTCCCTTTTCACTACCACAGACTAGCGTTCTTTTACCTTCAATATCAATAAAATTAGGTGCTGAATGACCCGTTAGGAAACCTACATCCTTAGTACTAACCAACCCAAGGGTATTAGTATTCGCCAAAGTATCCAAATTAGGATAAAATAAAGGTGCGCCGACAGTACCATAGTTTTGAAAATAATTTAGAATACCGTTGCGTTCACCCACAATAATATCCATCAATCCATCTTCATTCAAGTCGTGAATCGTTGGACGAGAAACATTCCGAACATCCAATGATTGATAAAGTGGTTGAACTAAATCGAATGAAACTGGATTTCCAGCACCTGCGGTATTTTCAGCGTAATACAAACCACCCCATTGTTCACCTACTAATAAATCCATGTCGCCATCGCTATCAAGATCGCCAACGGTCGGACTGAAATAAAAGGTGGTACTTGAATATTGTGAAAAATTCAAATAATCTTCGTCTACTAATTCAAACGCTGGACTCGTAGCTGTTCCTACGTTTTCAAATAAAAATAAACGGGGATCTTTCTCTCCGAAAGGAACATATTTTGAGTTATTTCCCACAATTAAATCCAATAATCCATCTGCATTATAATCAATAAATGTAGGATTGGAATTTGTTCCTAAATCAACCATTTCACCTACAAAAAGGTCTTTTTGAACCAATTGAAGAACTGGATTATCATTATTTGTAATGTTCCTATAATACCAAACATTTTCGGTGTCTTGAATACTCACTTTATTGTTAGGTGACACCAATAAATCTAATAAACCATCATTGTTAACGTCTAATTTGAACGTTGCAGGAAAAACAGGAATAGCGGCTGGTGTATCATATTCAGGAAAAGCATTATCTTGATCCGTCATCCATGCTTTATCGCATGTACCATTATTGGTCAGCATTGAAATATGATCGAAGGAAACATCACCAAGCATGATTTCTACTGCATCATCGTTGTTCAAATCCCAAGTCAGGAGAGTAGAACCAGCGTGTCGGTCTGTTGGACTATCATCTGTAAATCCATCTGCACATTCTTCAGGTTCAGTAGCCAATGAAATTTCTATATTAAACCCACTTTCGTAAAAACCACCCCAACAATTCTTTTCTAATCGAAATATCAAACTATCTCGACCATAACCGTCCTCCACAGAATAATTTCTGAACCAATCAACATATCCACCACCAATATCGAAAGTCAGAATATCTAAATCTCCATCACAGTCAATGTCGTTAATATCTGGAATATCAATATTTAGAACCGCAAGATTAACAGGTATATTATTGGTTGAACCAGGGTAGTATAAAACACTATTTTTTAATTCAAATGCTATTTCGTCTGCATCATTATAATAACCATTGTAAACGGCGATTCCAGGAACACCAGGTTGCACAGAATATGAAAAAATATCGTGAATACCATCATCATTATAATCTCTCAAAAGAACAAAGTTAACAAGCGAGTCTGGGAAATTCTTAGCGTATTCGGGTGCAAAATTATAACTAACAGCATTGGCTGTACCTTCGTTTATAAAAGTAGTACTCGTATTACCAGCTCGATCAAATACATACAAATCTAAGATGCCATCATTGTTTAAATCGACTTCTGAAAACTGAGGTGCATTCATACCACCAGCTACACTATGTTTGAGGTCGTTTCCGAAGACTGTAAAATCAATATCCATTCTAGAGACAGACTGCGCTTTAATATTCAAGACAAATATTAATAAAAAAGCTGCTGAAAGAGTACGTCTAATCAGTGTGTTCAATATCTGCTTTATATTTATGTGAAAACGGTTATTCAACATGGGAAATATTTTATAATTCAATGAGTTGATCAATTAGGTTTTAAATGAAGAATGTTGCTTTGTTTGGTAAATCAAAAAAATATTCGTTTCTTTCTTTTGGCTATAAATTCGACTCATATGGTGAGTTGCAAATTACAAAAAAACATGATGAGAAATCGCTACTTTTATCTTTTATTGGCTTTTTGTTGTATGGTAGGCAATACTTTTGCTCAAAATGATACCCTTCAAATAGATACGATTCCAAAAAAAGTGCTTCCACCAACACTTCCCACCGTTGATTTAATAGAATACGATCTTGAAATGAAAACGATTCAAGGCAAAGATCATTTGTATTTTACATCTAAAAACATAAATGGTGTTGCTAATGTTGCGATTTCTGAAATTGGTGGAGCGTCTGAAGACGTGCAATTGCTTTTCAATGGGGTTGCCACACATCCGATGGAAGTTGATGAACGAGGAAAATTACTGTTTTTTGTTTCTGGTTCTGAAAAGAATAAAACCAATCGACTATATCATATTTCACAAGGTAAAGATCAATCGTATCGAGTCAAACAAATTCCGTTGTGGTTATCCATCCTTCCACCATTAATTGCCATCGCTTTGGCACTGATTTTTAAAGAAGTCATTGTTTCTCTTTTTATAGGGATCTGGACAGGTGTTTTTATAGTAGGTGGTATGCGATTAGGGTCGATCTATTATTTTTTAGATTCCTTTTTTGCAGTAGTAGAACGTTATGTCGTAGGAGCTTTAGCGGATAGTGGTCATTTATCTATTATTATTTTTTCTTTAATGATTGGCGGAATGGTGGCTATTATTTCAAGAAATGGTGGAATGGCGGGTGTCGTACAATCATTGTCTAAATATGCACGTTCGGCACGAAGCACACAATTTATTACTTGGTTATTGGGTGTTGCAATTTTCTTTGATGATTATGCCAATACATTAATTGTTGGAAACACCATGCGTTCGGTGTCAGATAAGTACAAAATATCAAGAGAAAAACTGGCCTATATCGTAGATAGTACCGCTGCACCTGTTGCTGCCGTTGCTTTCATCACCACTTGGATTGGAGCAGAGTTGAGTTATATTGCTGATGCAACCGCAGGTTTGGAAGGTTTTGGAGATATGACTCCGTACTCCATTTTTATCAGTTCCCTGAAATATTCTTTCTATCCAATTTTAACCTTGATTTTCATACTAATTGTTATTTATAGTAAGAAAGACTATGGGCCAATGCACAAAGCAGAAGTTCGGGCAAGGACGACGGGTCAAGTATCGAGTGCTGCTACACTAGATGAAGATGAACCCAATATGGAAGATTTAAGTCCTGTTAAAGGCGCACCATACAAGTGGTCAAATGCAGTTATTCCAATAGTTGGAGTAATCTTAATGACACTTTTTGGTTTGTTGGATACAGGCTTCGCATCTATTCATGCAGAATTAGTTGATACAGGATTAACATTAGGTTCAGGTTGGGCATCTGTTTGGTCAAATATGGATGTTTTATTTGAGAAAGATGGCGCTTCTTTTTTTATAAAAATGGGTAAATTGATCGGAAGTTCAGATTCTTACAAAGCCCTATTATGGGCGAGTTTTATGGGTGTTGTATTAGCAATCGCTTTGACAGTTGGTCAGCGAATTATGAAGTTACACGACACGATGCACACCTTAACTATGGGGTTCAAAACCATGTTACCTGCCCTAATCATATTGACTTTAGCTTGGTCGTTGGCTTCAGTAACGGAACAATTACATACCGCAGATTATTTAACTGCATTATTAAAAGATAGCATTAATCCATTTTTAATGCCTGTGATTATATTCATTTTAGCGGCATTTATTGCTTTTTCAACGGGTTCAAGTTGGAGTACAATGGCCATTTTATATCCGATTGCCATACCAACGACTTGGGCGATCTGCCAAAGTCAAGGTGTTCCATCGGATGTTGCTATTGAATTGGTTTTAAATATCGTTTCTATCGTATTAGCAGCTTCGGTAGTCGGCGATCACTGTTCTCCGATTTCGGATACAACTATATTGAGTTCATTGGCTTCTGATTGTAATCATATCGACCATGTTCGTACACAAATGCCTTACGCACTAACTGTTGGAACCGTTAGTATCATTGCTGGTGGATTATCAACGTATTTTGGCGGTGGATGGTTAGTTTGTATCCTCTTATTATTGATTAGCATTGCGGTTCTGGCAACAATCGTTTTCAAGGTTGGAAAACCAATTGAGGCTTAAAACTCTAATTTTAAAGTCAAAAAGAGGCAGCATAATGGAATAGTGTTGCCTCTTTTCATAAGATAACAAATGTTAAACTATGAAAACCATTCAGTTTTAGCCTAGTTCTTGTATAGTTTTTATCTATATTTGTGTTTCTATTATCCCTTTCCTCCCCACGCAGTAAATGACAGTAATAATTTCCTGTCACTCAACTACATAAAATTTAATTCATTCAACAATATGTATACATCATCTGTTTGGTGTAACAACTTATCGTAATAAATAGTAGATAATTATTAAGCGGTCGGACAAAATTACTTGTATAATAAAACCGTCCTTCAAAAATTGACTAAGAAACTGAATACTTGGAAATTACGAAGGAAATATTTGAAGGACTTGAAGGTTTTATTATACTAATTTTTCTGACCTACTACTTATATCAAGAATCCTTAACTAGAAGATCTTCCATAAATCCCAATAAGACCTTTACTAAATTACCTGCCCGACGCAGGCGGATTTTAAAGGTAAGCTATTTATAAGAAATTATAAATTTTTTACATGTTTTATTCTGTAGAAGCCTTTTTGGTTTAATTTTAGATATAAACTGTAAAGGAGAAAATAACTATCACAAAGCATTGAAGGTAAGATGCAAAGCAAGATTTATCGCCTAATCTCGTCATTAGCAATGAAAAAATTGTTTTTTTATTTAGAACCTAATAGGTTTTTAGACGATTTTTAGAAAACTAGACATCAAAATTTTGCTGCACTATTTAATTCCTTCAATATAACAGACACCATTTAACGTGAAGAGCATATCAACTTTTATAATCCTTTGTTTCAGCACCTCCTTTCTTTTTGGACAGGTGTTCAACATGAGCAATACGACGATCAATACTTGTAGTGGGAGTTTTTATGATAGTGGTGGTTTTGCTTCTGCTTACGATTCTGATGAAACACTTAGTATGACGATCTGCTCCGATGGCTCAGAAGGATCACATATTGGGTTGATGTTCAACGAACTCGATATCTCTCCTGGTGATTTACTTTGTTTTTATGATGGTGCTGGTACAAATGCCAATCAAATCAATTGTATACTTGATTTTAGTTTGGAAGCTCCATTTATGGTACAGGCTTCTGATGATAATACTTCTGGATGTTTAACCATAACTTTTAATTCAAATAATACCTTTGAAGGACAAGGTTGGGGAGCATCTATTATTTGTAGTAATCCGTGCCAACCCGTTATTGCTAGTTTAGATAGTACCAACCCTCCGAGTATTCCAATGGACGATGGCTGGATTGATATTTGTCCTGGTGATGTGGTACAATTTTCTGCCTCTGGTTCTTATCCAGATAATGGGAGTTCGTATGCTCAATCGGATAACACCTCTACATTCAAATGGAATTTTGGCGATGGAGCAACTGGAGAAGGACGCAATGTTAGTCATCAGTTCACTGAACCTGGTGGTTACACCGTTCGTATGTCTATCACTGATGCGAACGGTTGTGGAAATACTAATTTTATTGAACAACGAGTTCGAGTAGCTCCGCCTCCGACCATTACTTTTTCAGAAGATTTAATCACTGAAATTTGTGTGGATGAGCAATTGATGATTACCTCTGATATTTTTAATTCCAACTCAGATGTTCAAGTAACAACGACAGAAACGTCGTTTACATTTGAACCGTCAAATTCTGAAATTTTATTTATTCCCGATGGTTTAGACGCTTACGAAACGGCTATTCAATTATATGATTTTGCTCCAGGTCAAACACTCAATAGTTTAGATGATCTAGAAAGCATTTGTCTTTTGATGGAACATTCCTATTTATTTGACCTTGGTATCACCATCACATGTCCATCTGGAAATAGCGTTACGCTACAAAATTTTGAAGGATTTGTCCCATTTAAATATGTTCTAGGTGAACCTGTCCAAAATTTAGACGATCCATGTGTCAGTACAGATATTGGTGAAGGAGTTGGTTATAACTATTGTTTTGCACAAAATGCAAGTAACGGAACATTATCTGCCGAAGCCTTAGCTTTAATGGAAGGAGATACTTTACCTGCTGGGACATATCTCCCTTTCGAGCAATTTACAGATTTACTAGGATGTCCTCTAAATGGAGAGTGGACGATTTCTGTTACAGATAACTTACCATGTGATAACGGATGGATATTCGAATGGGATATTAATTTTAATCCAAACATTTATCCCGAATTAGAAACTTTTGAACCAACTATCGACTCTTGGGAATGGATTGATGATATAAATATTACGAACAGTATTCCCAATTCTATGGTCGCTCAACCTGACGCTGCAGGAACAGCTCATTTTGTATTTCAAGTAACAGACGAGTTTGGTTGTACACACACGGGCTTTCATGATGTCAATGTGTTGCCCTCTACCAACCCTGAATGCTATGAATGTACAGGTGAATTATTAAATATGAGTGATTTTGTCATTTGTGAAGGGGATAGCGTTAATTTAGATGCTGTTTTTGTTGGTGAGATGAATACGACTGAAAGTTTTAGAAATACACCTAAAGAACCCATTAGTTCTACCAATTATGATCCGTCTAACCCGTATGAATCAACCGTTACGGTAACGGATATTTTCCCAACAACGATTTCTAATCCTTCGGTTGATATAGCTTCTGTTTGTATTAATATGCAAACCGATGCCACCCAAGATATTGAGTTTATTTTGACGACTCCAAGTGGTGAATCAATGACTTTAGTAAGTGGTGTAGGTGGAAGTGGTGACGATTTTATAAACACATGTTTTACGCCTCAAGCGATAAGTAATATTACTGCTGGAAATGCACCTTTTACAGGGGAATTCCTACCGCAACAAAGTTGGAATATATTAAATGGAGCCGATGTCTTAGGAACATGGACATTATCTGTTTCAGATGATTCAGGTGCCACCTTTGGAAATTTTGAAGATTGGACAATCACATTCAATGTTCAAAATGGCATTTCTTACGATTGGTCAAACGCTGGTTCATTATCTTGTAATGACTGCTCAAATCCAACTGCGACGCCAACAGTTACCACAACTTATGTTGTAGAAACATCCGATGTTTTTGGTTGTATGTTAGCGGATACGGTTACAGTAGAAGTGGTCGAAATATTTGATGATATTAATTTGTTTATCACTGACATGGTGAATGGAACAGTCTTTTACGAATGGGATAATATGGGTGCAAATGTCAATTACCTAATTAGTATAAATGGTGGTGCTTTTGAAGATGTAGGCATGCAGACATCAGGTCAAATTGATGGATTTGCAGATGGTGATTTGGTAACAATTCAAGTGCAACCCTATACCGTTCCTGAAAGTTGTACACATCCCATTTCAGAAGTGAGTGCCGTATATGATCCATGTTTTTTAGCTTTTTATGAAGATGTATTAACGATGCCATCTTGTTTTGGTGCGTCCGATGGTTCAGCGAGTGTCCAAATATTAAATGGTGAAGCACCGTTTACGTTCTCTTTGAATGGCGGAACGTTTGAATCTCTGACCAGTTTTCCAAACTTAGCATCGGGTTTCTATGATATTACAGCTAGAGATGGACGTTCTTGTGAGCGTACGGTCACTATTGAAATTACTGATCCACCAGCAATTATTATAGATTTTGAAGTTACTGAAGCATCCTGTCCTGGACGTACCGATGGTGCATTGGAAGCGATTCCATCAGGAGGAACAGGTGAATATGTCTCATTTGACTGGGAATTGAATTATTCTACTGCTTTAATAGAAGATGTGACAGAAGGTTTTTATACACTGACCGTTACAGATTCTGATGGATGTACAGCTTCCGCAACAGGCGAAGTAACCGCACCAGATGGTATTGATGTAAATGTCACTGCAACGGATGCAGAATGTTTTGGTGGTGCCAATGGCTCTGCATCGCTTTTTGTTAGTGGAGGACTTAGTCCATATACTTATGAATGGCCCGCCAATACAAACGGAAGTGGCCCAATTGTATCAGAATTGACAGCCAATACATATTTTGTTACAGTTAATGACATGAACGGTTGTGAAGGTATTGGTCGAATAGAGATCGATCAACCTGCACCCGCCATAGCTGAAATCAATATTACGGAGGTCAGTTGCTGGGGTGGAAGCGATGGAACTGCTACTATTGAGCAAAACGGAACAGCTCCATTTTCTTATGTTTGGCAACATGATAATTTGACTGTCACGACTCAAACAGCGACTGGTTTAGCTGTTGGTTCTTATAGTGCGACTATGACAGATGCAGAAGGCTGTCAATCTATTGGTTTTACTCAAATGACTAGTGCCCCAGAAATTATTTTGGTTACAGATAACATTCCAACACGTTGTGTAGGTACAAATGATGGAACAGCTATTGTCTTAGCAAGTGGTGGAGTTGGAGATTATATGTATCAATGGGATAATATGCAGACTGATAGTGCAGCAACCAACCTTGCTCCTGGAAATTATCAAGTAACTGTCTCTGACGGAAATAATTGTAGTCAAGAAACTAATGTTAGTGTTATTGAGGCATCTCCAATTGCTCTATCAACAACAAATACTGCGACCTCATGTGCTGCCAATAATGATGGTACTGCCTCCGTTATGGCAATGGGAGGTACAGGAACGTATACCTATACATGGAATGACCCCTTGACTCAAAATAATAATATTGCAGAAAATTTATTTAATGGAGTCTATACCGTTACCGTAGAAGATAGCAATCAATGTACAGCATTGGAAACAGTAACTGTCATTTCGGAAGATACGATAGAAATTGCAACATTTGAGGTTGATCCCGTTCAATGTTTTGGAGAAAGTAACGCTACGGCTACTGTTTTTGCAACGAATGGTGACGGGCCATATTCTTATTTGTGGAGTGACCCTAATGGTCAAGTACTGCCAACAGCAATCAATTTATCTGCTGATCCAAATTTATCCGTCACAGTAACAGATGTCAATAATTGTTCCGTTGTCGGAACAGTTGAAATACTTCAACCAGATATCTTAGATGTTGTACTCGATCCACAACGAGTAAATTGTTTCGGTGACAGCACGGGTGTGATTACCGCTAATGCAAATGGAGGAACCACACCTTACACATACGCTTGGGATGATCCAAACGATCAAGCCACACCACAAGCAACTGACTTATTTGCAGGTCAGTATGAAGTGACTATTTCTGATTTAAATGGCTGTACAACCGTTGAAAATACAGAAGTAACGCAACCTCAAACGGCTATTACAACAAATATTACTCAAACATTTTTGGGTTGTTATAATGGAAATACGAGTGAAGCAATCATTGAAATTTCTGGTGGATCACCTGATTATACCATTATATGGGATTCAGATAACGAAGGTACAAATGCAGAGAATCTACAAGGTGGTTGGGAATATGTAACCATTGTAGATAGTTTTGCCTGTCAGAAAATGGATAGTATTTTTATTGAAGAATTAGACGAAATTATACCCAATATCGCTTTCGTTCCACCAACTTGTTATGGTGAATTGGATGGTCAGATTGGAGTGAATTTTATAGAAGGTGGAGTCGGAGCAGGTGTTGTGAACGACTATGAATATCAGTGGAATACAATCCCCGTTCAAGTAGGCCCTATTGCAGTAGGGTTAGGTGGAGATCAGTCGTATGATTTAACGGTGACGGATGCTCAAGGATGTACTTCTTTAGCAGAAACATTCATGACGCAACCTGATATTATTGAAGTAGAAACCATCGAAACGGATATTAGCTGCTTTGGGTTAGAGGACGGTTCTTTACAAATTATAGAAAATGATAGTACCAATTATACTTTTGAATGGAGTCCAAATGTAGGGATTCAAACAGGAACGATGATTGAGTCACTGGATGAAGGAACGTATATTTTAACTGTAACCGATCAAGATGAATGTAGTATTGTTGCTTCCTACTTTATCACTGAACCGAACCCTTTAGCGATTGATATTGATTCGTTAGACAATAAGTGTTACGAAGGCACAACAGGTAGCGCAAGAGCAAGTGTTTTTGGTGGAACATCGCCTTATTTTTATGAATGGTCTGATAGCAATACTAGCGATTCGAGTGTCGCAAGTCAGTTGAGCGCAGGTGTTTATTATTTGACTATTGAAGATAATAATGGTTGCGTCGAAACGGATTCTGTAGTCATCAATCAACCTCCTGAATTATTAGGTTTCACGGAAGTAACACCTTTGGGTTGTTTTGGAGGTAGAGATGCTGTAATTGAAGTTGAAAGCGCAGGAGGAACTGCACCATATGAATACAGTTTAAATGAATCCGCTTTCGGTAGTAATCAAACATTAATGAATTTGGGTGAGGGAGACTATCCCATTGAAATCATGGATGATAATGGTTGCCTTTGGGAAACAGTAGTAAAAATAGACCCGCCAGCTATTTTTGAGTTGGATTTAGATGCGAATATAACTATAGAAATTGGAGATAGTATACAGCTTGATCTTGAATTTGACAATGAAGTAGGAACACCAGATGTCGAGTGGACAAGTGCGGCAGAATCTACTATGAGTTGTACAACATGTCCAAATCCGACGGTAAGTCCATTAATTACCACAACATATAGCGTGTATGCAGTAGATGAAAAAGGCTGCGAGGATTCAGATTATATTAGAGTAGTCGTAGAGAAAAACCCTGAGGTTTTAGTTCCGACTGGTTTTACACCGAATGGTGATGGATTAAATGATCTACTGTATGTTCATGGACGTACAGAAAGCATCGAACAAGTCAATTATTTCAGAATTTACGATCGATGGGGAGAGCAGGTTTACGAATATCAAAATTTTGAATTAAATGATCTTAATATTGGTTGGGACGGAACATTCAGAGGAAAAGAACTAACCACAGATGTTTATGTTTGGTACATCGAAGTGGTCTTTCTTGATGGTGAAAAACGACTATACAAAGGCGAAACAACCCTTTTCCGATAAAAGGAATAGTTATTGTATATAACTTGTTAGAATTTTGGATCAAATGTTCAGAACTAGTTTAAAATGATCTCTAATTAGAATATAAATACTCATGAGAAAATATTATACACATATCATTTGCTTTCTAATTTGCTTTGGAATAGGGACAGCAGCACAGGCACAAGATCCACGGTTTTCACAGTTCTATGCCGCACCTATGCACGTAAATCCAGCATTAACAGGTGTTTTTGAAGGTTCTTGGCGCGTCGGTATGAACTATCGAGACCAATGGTCAAGTGTATTGGATCAACCCTATCGAACGGTAGGCGCCAGTTACGATATGCGGTTAAACGTTGCTAAAAATGATTATTTTAATTTCGGTTTTAACTTCTTGACCGATCAAGCTGGTGTATCTAATCTAAATCAAACACATGGTCATTTATCCCTTTCTTATGCTAAACAATTAACAGGTGGTTATCAATCTGCTCAGCAATATTTAGTAGCTGGTGGACAAGTCGGTGCAGGTCAACACCGATCTGAAAATCCGAATGTTTGGTTTTCAGATCAGTTCGATATTGGCACAGAAACCCTAAATACAGGAGTTGCATCGGCTGAAAATATTGATATGATGACCGATCCGTATTTGAATGTCAACGTAGGTTTGCTTTGGTATGCTTTATTTGATGATAATTTTAGTTTATATGCAGGTGGGGCTTTGCATCATATCAACGGCCCCAATATTGCTCTAAACAATGGAAATGATTTCGATTTACCTAAACGCTGGACAGCTCAAGTTGGTGGTGAAATCCCTTTCAATAGTGAGTTGAGTATTTTGCCAGCTGTTGCAATTATTGGTCAAAACCAAGGAGCAAGCAATTCTTACACATTCGGAGCAAATTTACGTTATAGCAATCATGATTGGCGAGAATTAGCCGTGCGTATAGGAGCGTGGTTTCATCTTTCTAATAAGTTGGAAAACAGCTTACATTCAGATGCGTTTATCATCACAGGAATTTTAGAATTAGATCGCTTTAATCTTGGAATTAGTTATGATATCAATACATCTTCTTTAGCATTAGCAACTAACTCTCGTGGAACAGTAGAATTATCCTTTATTTATATTCACCCAGAAGCGCGCAGAAGAGGAAAAGTAAAATGTCCAAATTTCTAATATAGATTTTTAAGAATTAATTTTAAAGAGAAAGCCAATTCATTCAACTTGATGAATTGGCTTTTTTAT
>JAHDFQ010000086.1:15458-20372 GCA_020628085.1 Saprospiraceae bacterium | reverse complement strand
TAAAAGCTGGTGGTGTAACGGGTCAAGGCGCACCAACGGGAGATACATTTGATGTGGACTATGTAGCGCACGAAATAGGCCATCAATTTGGCGGAAACCACACTCAAAATAATACTTGCCAACAAAGTAATGCTTCTTATGAACCTGGCAGTGCTTCTACTATTATGGGTTACGCAGGGATATGCTCTCCTAATGTTCAAAATAATAGTGACGCTTATTTTCATGGTTTTAATATTCAAGAAATTGCCAGTTTTAGTAATGGTAGTGGTAATAGCTGTGCTGTAGTGACAGCTACCGCCAATACGGCACCCGTTGCTAATGCAGGTAACGACTATACTATTCCTGGTCAAACACCTTTCGTTTTGACTGGTTCTGCTACAGATGCTGAAAATTTATCTGCCGTTACGTATTGTTGGGAACAATTTGATAATGAAGACCCTGATGGGACGAGTGTACCACTTCCAACAAGTACAAGTGGCCCTGCATTCCGTTCGTTTTTTGCAACAAGCAGTCCTTCAAGATATATTCCTAGATTATCAGATGTGATTGCTAACAATTCCCCAACATGGGAAGTACTAGCAACCGTTGACAGAGATTATACCTTTAACTTAGCAGTTAGAGATAACAACCCAGGAAATGGTTGTACAGGTGAGGACGAAATGACGGTAACCGTAGATGGAGATGCTGGACCTTTTTTAGTCACTGTTCCAAATACTTTTTTAACGTGGTTTGCTTCTACTACACATACCGTAACTTGGGATGTAGCGGGTACAGATGTTGCCCCTGTTAACACTGCAAATGTGGATATTTTATTATCAACAGATGGTGGAAATACATATCCGTTCACGCTAGCAACTGCCGTAGCTAATGACGGTTCACATGATGTGGTTATGCCAAACGTAACGACTACCACAGCTCGAATTATGGTTAGAGCCAATGGTAATATCTATTATGATATTTCAAATACTGATTTTGAAATTATAAATGGCTCACCTGATTTTGAAATGGTCGCCAATCCGACAACATTAACGATTTGTCAAGGAGATGATGCCAATTTTGTTGTCACACTTAACAATATTGCAGGCTTTTCAGGTGATGTAGATTTGACAGCAACAGGACTTCCTAGTGGTTCAAATAGTAGTTTTTCACCCGTAACTATATCTAATGCTGATGCCAGCAACTTCACCATAACGAATACAGCAAGTGCTCCTGTAGGAATTTACATGATAAATATTTCTGGAAACAATGCCAGTTTAGGAACAAAGACAGTTGACGTTACTTTAGAAATTGAGGCTACTGGTCTTATCAATCCTATTACATTAACATCCCCTGCCAATAGTGCAACTAATGAAAGTGTGACTCCTTCCTTTTCTTGGTCAATTGATGCTGCTGCAAGTGGGTATGATATTGAAATTGCGACGGATGCAGGGTTTACTAGTATTGTTGATACTCAAACTGGTTTAACAAATAATACTTATACTCCAAGTACTGCTTTGTCTGCAAGTACGACCTATTATTGGAGGGTTAGAGGAACAAACAATTGTGAAGATGGTGCATATTCTACCGAATGGACTTTTACTACAGCCAATATTGTTTGTGCTAGTACACCTGCTAGTGATACACCCTTTACCATTTCAGCAACAGCCGCCGTACCCGTTTCTTCCGTTGTTAATATTCCCACAAGTGCAACTATAACAGACGTTATTGTTTCTAATATAGATATTACACATACTTGGGTAGGAGATTTGATTATTACACTTGAGCATGGGGGAACAACTGTTACCTTAATGGATCAACCAGGTCTTCCTGCTAGTCAATTTGGTTGTGATGAAGATGATATTTTAGCCAGTTTTGACGATGCCGCTTCAAACTTGGTTGAGAATGAATGTGCTAATACTACTCCAACTATTAGTGGTACATTTTTACCAATTGATGCACTTAGTGCTTTTGATGGAATGGACATGATGGGCGATTGGACACTTACGGTTGACGATCAATACCTAGATGCTGATGGTGGATCATTTAATGGTTGGAGCATAGATATATGTGCTGAAGTGGCAAATCCATGTGTTGCTAATATGAATATTCCAGATGCTTCTATTATGCCTGGGACTTATCAAACAAGTATATTGATTTCTTCTACGGGTGGAGTAACCAATGGAGCAGTTATTTTTGATGCAGGGAACTGCGTTGAGTTAAATCCCGATTTTGAAGTCGTTCTTGGAGCAGAATTCGATGCGTTTATTGGTGGTTGTCAGTAAATTATCTTTTAAAATATAGATATACAACAGAGTCATCTTGAACATTCAAGATGGCTCTTTTTTGTTGTGCCCCTACAACTCTCCTACGATAGATTTTGTAATACTAAAAATATGGTTTCCGATTTCTTCGAGTGAAGAAAATAAGCTAGAATAGATTAATGCGCTGTTGATGTTGTATTCACTAGATTTAATGTCTTCCAAATTTTCGGTTTCGACCAATCTTTTAAAATTATTAATACTATTTTCTAATGTCTGAGCTTTTTCTTTAAGTACTGTTCCGAACTGTGCCTTGTTAAGATTAGAACTCATTTCATCAAATGCTTTATCAATTAAATTGAACATCTGAATAAGGCGGTTGCGTTGGTGTTGATTGAACCAAATTCGATTTTCAATTTTACGATTCATCGTATTGGCTATTTGGTAAAAAATATCTCCAATCCGCTCCATATCGCTACTGATATTCATAATTCCACGGACTCGAACAGATAGTTTTGGTGATAATTGATCTCGAGCAATTTTGGTTAAATAATCCGTCACCTCCATTTCTACTTTATCGGTAATTTCCTCATATTTACTAATTCGATCTAGTAAATTTCCTTGTTCTTTGCGATCCGTAGACAGTAATAATTCACGAGCAAAACCAGACATCCGTTTGGTGATATTTCCGTATTTAGCGATTTCTTTTTGAACTTCAAGGATAGATAATTCAGGTGTTTTGACCGCAAAATCCATATAATTGAGTCGAAATTGCTCGCCTACTTCTTCTTTTTTGAAAATTGTTTTTGAAGCTATTTTTACCATAAAGGGGAGGAATCCAATTAGCAAAATAGCATTGACTACATTAAAAATGGTATGAAAAGCAGCAATGCCTAGAGGAATAGCAGAAGTATCTTGGTAAGCAGACATTCCAAAATAACTTTGTAAGAAAAATATATCAATCCATTGTAGGAAAAAAGGTAATGCCAACATCATCCATAATGTTCCGATGACATTAAAAAGTGTGTGGATTCGGGCAGTTCTACGAGCGGCAACATTCCCCACTAACGCAGCTATTTCCGCCGTTAAAGTTGTTCCTATATTTTCACCCAAAATCATGGCTGCCGCAATTTCATAAGAAATCCATCCTTTAGTACACATGACTAAAGTCAATGCCATCGCAGCACTCGATGATTGCACAAAAACAGTAATCACAAAGCCTACGAAAATAAATAAAAGCGTAGATAAAAAACCATGGTTGGCGTAATTCGATAAAAACCTTAGATCCTCTGAATTTTGTCGGAGATCAGGAACAACATCATTCATAAAATATAAACCCAAAATGAGTAAAGCTATACCTACACAAAACTCTCCCCAAAACCGTAGTTTTCCTCTTCTAAAAAATAGCAGTGGTACACCAATAAACATCAAGGGTAGTGCATAATCTACTAAACTCAATTTACTCACTTCCAAGGCAACCAACCAACCCGTAATACTTGTACCGACATTGGCACCTAAAATTAATCCTGAAGCCTCTAGCACCGTTAACAAACCTGCATTGACAAAGCTAACAGTCATCACCGTAAACGCCGATGAAGATTGTATTAACCCCGTGATGGTAAAACCAGAGAATAGTCCAAAAAATCGATTGTGGGTTAAGCGTTGTAGAATACTACGCATTTGTGAACCTGCCGCACGTTGGATACCTTCACTCATGGTTTTCATACCATAAATGAAAAAGGCTAAAGCACCTAAAATTTTTAATATGTCAATAAAGAAATTATCCATAGATATCAACTTTATAGACTATGTTGCTATTAACTTAATTAAGAAAACTAAAAATACGCTAATCACCAAACCAGCAAACACTTTTCCTAAGTCCGCAAAAATCATTCGAGTTACTTTCTTTTTGACTTTTCCTTTGTACATGATACGAATACCTAATTCACGTCCTGCTAATAATCCTATAAATACCCACGTCGTACTCATGGGTAGTTTTCCTTCAAAAAGTCCTAAGTAATTATCTTTAAAAATGTATAAAATAACCCCGTAGATTAAATCAATAAATGTAGCCGAACGAATATCATAGGTATTTGTTTTGGAGCGAACAACATCTTGTACAGCCCCACCTTTAGAATAAAAGATATATCCCAAAAGACCAATTAGAATTACTACAGAAAATACAAATCCAGATGTAGTTAAGTCTTCTCCTCCTTTTAAAAAAATATAAATATTTGCTAAATCTTGTGTTAACCATTGAAACCATAAAAACCCTGTCGTAAACCATTGAAATATTACCCAAAATTTTTCTGTCTGTGGCTTAATTGGGTTTTGTATAAACCGCTGTTCTGTAATCTTAGTTATGAATGTGTAAATTACTAAGCCTGATGTAAATGCAATTAGATAACCCATAATTGACTTATGAATCATTTTTCCCAAATTCTGACTGCTATCAAAAACACTATTGACCATCAACGTAAAATCGCCTGGAATATCATCTAATGAAAACAGCGTGAGAATCATAAAGGTCGTACTCACAGGAATACCGAATCGGGTAATACTCAATAAAATAAGTGGTGGTAGTAAATGATACCAGTAATACGTCTCAGGCATAGAAAACTTATCCAATCGACCATAGTCAATATCGTTGTTTATCCAGCCGTTGATGAGTGCAAAT
>JAHDFQ010000086.1:8702-15358 GCA_020628085.1 Saprospiraceae bacterium | reverse complement strand
ATCCAATCGACCATAGTCAATATCGTTGTTTATCCAGCCGTTGATGAGTGCAAATGCCATGATAATGGAGGCAAATGCCCATAAGTAATACCATTGCAAACGCTTTTCATTAGAGGTCAAGAACGTTCCGAGGGTTTGTATAACATCATTTCCAACAACAGAATAGGAGGCTAGGATAAAACCAATCCACATGAATACAAAAGAAAGATCCATTTAGTATGTTTTTTTGGTAATTCTCTATCATTTTAGTGTAGAGAACTGTAATTTTTCGTGTAGTCATTCAAAAGTAAACAAAACCATCGTGTCCCCACTTACTTTTCCTCAAAACTAATCTTTTTAATATTAATTTAATGTTAAGTTTGGTCTATATTTTCTGGAAATAAATAAAAATGAGCGTAGAAAATAGAATGGTCGATTTTATATAAAAGATAAGACTAATTTGTTGATCTTCTCAACCGTTCGTAAACAGTTGTGACCATAAAAAGCATTAAAAACCCATAGACTGAATCGTCTATTGGGATAGAAGTGACTCGAATACCTAAGTATTCGGCAGGATTGTAAATAACCACAGGGTTTTGAGTATAACCACCTGTCAAAATACCATTGACGGCTAAAAAAGGAATAAGTGCGACTAAAAAGGCTTTATAGAATTTAGTACGGTAGGTATTTTCATAATAAAAATAATGAAAAACGAGAAAAGCTGCTGTGGATAAGAAGGTTGTGCTAGTATATAAATGATCGTAAAATGAAATACCAATCAAAAAACAGATCGTAGCAAAACCAAGTGTGATAATTCTATCCGCTTTTTGAAAAATATCCGTTGGAAAATAGTAATCTAGACATTCATAAATAAAGACACAGGCAAAAGGAACCGTAATAAAAAAAAGTACTTCTTCTATCGGTAAATTTAAAAGATGTATGCCTGTAATATAGGTTTCGTTGAAGCCCCAAACTCCAATTTGAGTAAAGAACACATCCCACAATATGAAAAGGACAGCAACTACTAAAATAGCAGGAAACAAGTATTTCCAATCTTTATAAAAGGCAACTCGACGATCAAAACTGAGGCAAACAATCGGAATAAATACAAACACATGAATCCATAGATATAGATAGTTTGTTTCTAAAATAGCTTGTGGGTGTTTCCAATCTATTTCAAATAACAACTGATTATCTAAAACGCCATTCGTTAGCCATAAAATGGCTACCACAGCGACTAAAGCACTCGGTACCCCAAATTGTAATAGGCGTTCAAATAATTGATAATCCTTGGAAATATCCATATAAATCTTGCAGCTTAAAGCACGTTTAATTGGTTGCGAAGTGCTGAACTAAACAGCAACATTACTTTGCGTCGATCCGTCACTCGAATACGCACTTCTTTCACTCGATCTGCGTTAACTTTTTTGATTTTTTTAAATAGATTTATATAGTAAACATAAGCTAGGTACACTCCAAATCGAGCACCTTTTGGCAAACGAATGATCCCTTCATATGCGTCATCAAAATCTTTTTTGATATCGGTTTCAATCATTTCTTTGTCCTCATTCGTAAAATTCAGAAAGTCCACTCCAGGAAAGTATACCCGTCCACGTTCTACATAATCGCTCTTCATGTCCCGTAAGAAATTGATTTTTTGAAAAGCAGCACCCAAACTACAGGCAGGAGCTTTCAGCGCTTGATATTGTTCTTCATTTCCAACACAAAATACTCGCAAACACATTAAACCAACCACTTCTGCTGAACCGTAAATATATTGATGATACAGGCTATCTTCGTATTTATGAAAATGTAAATCCATCTCCATACTATCCAAAAAGGCGTCAATTAACTCTCGTTCAATACTATATTCATTGACCACTTGTTGGAAGGCTTGCAATACGGGATTGAGGCTGATCCCTTGCTCAATGGCTTCGTAGGTATCGTTTCTAAATTTTTGTAATAGATTGCTTTTATCAAATTTGTGAAAGGTATCTACGATTTCATCCGCAAATCGTACAAAACCGTAGATCGCATAAATTGGAGAACGTAGTTTTTTTTCAAAAACTTTGATACCCATCGAAAAAGACGTACTGTACCGATTGGTGATTAGCTGACTGCATTCAGCGCATGTGTTGTTATATAATTCCATCATAGCTATAGTAGATTGTTTTCCTGATTTAAAATTTAGTTTTTTGAACAGTATTTATCAACTTCACCTGCGACTACTTCACCAGAAATAATTGAGGGCGGCATACCTGGTCCTGGTGTGGTTAATTGACCCGTATAAAACAGATTTTCGACCTGCTTGTTCTTCATTTTTGGTTTTAAAAAGGCGGTTTGCATCAACGTATTCGCTAATCCGTAAGCATTTCCTTTATAAGAATGATAATCTGCTTTGAAATCTCGGTGTGCAAAAGAACGCTTATAAATCACGGCATCTCGTACATCTTGCCCCGTCAATCGTTCTAGGCGTTCCATGACAATGTTGTAATATTTTTCTCGCATCTCTTCCGTGTCCTCCAAATCTGGTGCAACGGGAATCAACAAAAATAAATTTTCACAACCTTCGGGTGCAACAGTATCATCTGTTTGTGATGGACAACAAGCATAAAATAGTGGCTTAGTTGGCCAAACAGGCTCGTCGTAAATTTCTTTTGCATGTTGATCGAAGTCTTCATCAAAAAACAAACTGTGATGCTTGAGATTATTCAATCGTTTATTCAATCCAAGATAAAACAGCAATGAGGAAGGTGCCATGGTACGTTTATCCCAATATTTCTCAGTATAATTTCGGCTTCGAGGAGCCAATAAATCTTGATCGATATGATGATAATCTGCTCCACCAACGACTACATCTGCCTGATATTCGCCAGTCTTCGTAATAACTTTACTGGCGTGACCATTCGGAACATAAATATTGGTGACTTCCTCACCTAATTTGATATCCACACCTAATTCCGTTGCCAAGGACACCATACCTTCAATGATTTTGTGCATGCCACCTTTTGGGTACCATGTTCCAAGCGACATATCAGCATAATTCATCAAACTATATAACGCAGGTGTGTTTTGTGGAGTTGCCCCTAGAAATAATACTGGAAACTCTAGAAGTTGTATGAGTTTTTCATTGGTAAATAATTTACGAATATGTGCCGACACAGAACTAAACATTTGTAAACGGAACATACTTTTAAGCACTCGTATATCTGCGAACTCTAAAATCGAATGACTCGGTTTGAACACAAATTCATTCATGCCTACTTCATATTTGTACTTTGCTTCTGCTAAGAATTGACGAAGTTTGGCACCGCTACCTTTTTCATAATACTCAAACATGGCTTCTAATTCGTCCATTTTTGCAGGTAAGTGCATCACATCATCTTTCCCGAAAAACACCGAATATGAAGGATCTAAGCGAATCAATTCGTAATAATCTGATACTTTTTTACCAAAACTTTCAAAAAAGTTATCAAATACTTCTGGCATCCAATACCAGCTTGGTCCCATATCAAAAACAAACCCTTCCGCCTCGAACTTCCGAGCCCGTCCACCAGCGCAATCGTTTTTTTCCAAAATCGTTACCTGATGACCTGCTTTAGCCAGAAAACAAGCAGCCGATAAACCTGCAAAACCAGAACCAATAACAATAACTTGCTTAGACATAAATGTTTAATTGCTTATTTTAATTCGATGAAAAGTCTATACTCATAACAAATACAGACTAAAATTCAACAGAAAGTTACATTTTTTGTTTAACAAAATAAACTTTTAAAAGTAAAAACATTAAACAAAATCTATTTTTTCCATCCACCATAACCATTTTCTAGCTCGTAAACTTCCACAAAACCCAGTTTCCGCATCTTCCGAAGTGCTTTTGCACTACGTCCACCTGCTTGACAGTAAATAAAAGTTGGCTGTGATTTGTTCAACATACTCATTTGTTTATCAAATAAATTTCCGTTAAAATCAGCATTAATAGCTCCTTCTAGTGCGCCTCCAGCAAATTCTTCTGCCGTTCGTACATCTAAAATCATGGGATTTTTAGTAGTTGCTAACTTCTTTTTGAATGTGTCTAAATCTAAGCGCAAACTAATTTGTTCTTTATCTTTTTCTGATTTTACAGGGCTGTCTGACTGACACGCCATTCCGATAAACAACATAAATACGAATAGAATTGATAAAATGGACTTCATAATTTTTTGAATTTTAAATTTTAAAACAGTTTTTCAATAGAGGAGTTTGAGAACAAACCTCTATTTTTGAGTATTGAATTCACAATTAAACGTATAATAATTATGTCGAATATCAAAATAGATGCGAATAAAGCTCCAAAACCTGTTGGTTTGTATCCACATGCACGTAGAGTAGGTAATTTGCTTTTTTTATCAGGAATCGGGCCACGCGACCCAAAAACAGATGGTGTTCCTGGAACAACATTGAGCAAAAGTGGCAATTATACTGCCTTTGATTTTGCTGCACAATGTCGTTCGGTTTTTGATAATGTAAAATTAGTTTTAGAAGCCAGTGGAGCTAAATGGGAAAATTTAGTAGATGTGACTGTTTTCTTGACGGATATGAAGCGAGATTTCCATACTTATAATGAAATTTATGCCGAATATTTTAAAGATAATATGCCTTGTCGTACGACCCTCGGAATTGATTCTCTGCCAACCCCTATTTGTATAGAGTTGAAGTGTATTGCAGTGGTTGAGTAACGCCTGCCTGCCGCAGGCAAGTGCGCAGGTGTTCACGTGCTCACTATACTCACGTGTTCGTATATACTTTTCCTTGACAATTCTTTCTTACGATTTAATGATGTTATAATTTCTCTAAATATAGAACATTCAATAGACTCTAGTGTTGGTATTAATAAAGCTTACAAACACTTCATTAAACACGTGCGCACAAATGTATATAATATAACATCGTGTACAAACATGAACACTTGCCTGCGGCATGCAGGCGTGAACACATGCGCACGTGAACACATTACAACATGGAATTAAAAAATAAAGTTGCCCTTATCACGGGTGGAACAAAAGGAATTGGATATGGCGTTGCCGAAAAATTAATTGCTCAGGGTGTTAGGGTTGCTATTACGGGTCGTACAAAATCGACAGTAGAGGAAGCCGCTAAAGCACTTGGTGATGACAGTCAAGTATTGGGTATTGAGTCCAATGTTCGGAGTATGGAAGATGAGCAAAATGCCGTTCAAGCAGTCCTAGACAAATGGGGGCAATTAGATATTATGATCGCCAATGCAGGTGTGGGACATTTTGCTTCTATTGACGATATGACGACAGAACAATGGAATGATGTGATTGACATCAACTTAACGGGTGTTTTTCATAGTACAAAAGCAGCTCTACCCGCTTTAAAGCAATCAAAAGGTTACTTGATTACGATAGCTAGTTTGGCAGGAACGAATTTTTTTGCTAAAGGAGCTGCTTATAATGCTAGTAAATTTGGATTGGTTGGTTTCACGCAAGCGGTCATGCTAGACGTGCGTTCGGCTGGTGTTAAAGTAACGACGATTATGCCTGGTTCTGTTGCTACTTATTTTAATGGTCATGTACCTTCCGATGCCGATAGCTGGAAAATACAGCCCGAGGATATTGGACAAATGATTGTAGATTTATTGAAATTACCTGCTCGATCTTTACCGAGTAAAATTGAGGTGAGACCGTCGCAGCCACCTAAAAAGTAATAATTTAGAGACATCAAATTCAATGCGTCTAATTATCCTGAAAAGGAGGAATTAACTGAAAAACAGGTATAACGACTTTAAAAATAGAGTGATCTGATAAGTTTTTCATGGTATAAGTTCCATACATTTTACCGATAGTAGAGTGTACGGATGACCAAGAAATATATTGGTGCATTTCGTCAGGTTCAATGACAGGTTGTTTGCCCAATACACCAGCTCCTTCTACCTCTCGAGTATTAGATCGGGTATCCCAGATATACCAATGACGCCTCAGTAAACGCACAGGAGATTTTGTTTTATTTTCAATTGTAATCCGGTAGGCATAAACGAATTCTGGTTTACCAGGTCTCGAATGTTCTTCCTGATAAAAGGTTTCTACACTTATTTTGATGCCTCTAGTAGTAAGGGTTTGCATAAATTAGCTTTTCCGTTCATAAAAATTTTCCATTCGTCTATCCTGCTATTTTATTTTATCCTGTTGCTACTGTATTTATATTTATATACGATTCAATAATAGACTCTGCTTCTGCCAACGATTGGCTTAATACATCGTTCACCAAAACGGTATCAAAAGTGTTTTCGTAGGTCAATTCTAAGGTTGCTCGTTCAATGCGTTTACGTAAACTTGCTTCCGTTTCTGTTTTACGACCTCGAAGGCGAGCAAACAATACTTCGGGGGATGGAGGTTTGATAAATACTGCTAAAGAATGATCAGGAAATGCTTTTTTGATATTGGTCGCTCCTTTGACTTCCATATCAAAAATAACGTGTTTTCCTTTTTTCCAAATCCGTTCTACTTCACTTCGTAAGGTACCATAAAACTGATTGTCATATACTTCTTCCCACTCTAAAAAAGCATCTTCTTTGACCAACTTTTTGAACTCATCTGTTTGTAAAAAATAATAATCTCGTCCGTCAATCTCATGATCTCGACGTTTTCGGTTGGTGGCTGAAACGGAAAAATCTA
>JAHDFQ010000086.1:0-8602 GCA_020628085.1 Saprospiraceae bacterium | reverse complement strand
CCGTCAATCTCATGATCTCGACGTTTTCGGTTGGTGGCTGAAACGGAAAAATCTAGTTGTTCATATTTTTTTAGTAAATGCCGAACAATCGTCGTTTTACCTGCGCCCGATGGTGCCGTAAAAATAATTAATTTACCTTGCTGTTGAGTGGTTATTTCCATTACTGCGAATACATTACTTTATCTCGAAACCAGTTTTAAATCTATTGTACTACATCAAACCGAGTTGGCTACTTGTTCTTTGATCTTCTCTAAGTGGTCTTTCATTTTGACAACACACCGTTGAATATCGGATGAATAAGCTTTAGAACCCAGTGTGTTAATCTCACGACCCATTTCTTGTGTAATAAAACTCAGCTTTCTTCCTTTCTGAGAATTTTTCTTACTCAATTCTTCCAAAAAATATTTACAATGTTGCTCCAAGCGAACTTTTTCTTCGTTGATGTCTATCTTTTCAATGTAAAAAATGACTTCTTGTTCAAAACGATTTTTATCAACATTTTCTTTCCCTAAAAATTCTTCTAAATTTTGAAGCATCCGTTGGCGAATTTTTGGAATACGAGCTTCTTCATAAGGTTGTATTTCTGTCACCGCTGCCCTAATAGCTGCAATAGCGTCCCGCAAATCCTGCTCCATGGCTGCGCCTTCTTCTGCTCTAAATTTGTTAAACTCAACAATGGCTTCGTTCAGTATATCAAAAATAGCAGCCCACTCTGCCTCCTCTATTTCGTCTTGCCCTGTTGAAACCACATTTGGTATTCGTAAAATCGTTTGTACAATATCTCCTTTTTCTACACCCAATTCATCCGATAACTCCGATAACTCTGCGTAGTATTTTTTAAATAAATTCTTATTCAAACTATAATTATCATCTCCTCCTAGCGACTTGGCATCGATCATTATGTCGATCTTCCCACGCTCCACGGAATCGTTGGTCACCTTACGAAAAGCGACTTCTTTTTCACGGTAAATCTGCGGCATTTTAAACCGAATATCCGTAAACTTACTATTGAGCGAGCGCAACTCCACCATGATGGTTTTATCTTGGTATATTCCTTTCGCACGACCATAGCCCGTCATTGATAATAGCATATATTTATTTTTGGAGTGTATTAAAAGGTAGTGATATGAACCATCTATCTTTAGTCCAACTTCAACTAAGAGTACAAATGTAAGAACTTTACGACAGATTATGTAGATAAGGAAATATTAAAGGGCGATGAGTACTTTTTATGAGGGCATTGAAACGGTTTATTACACTATCGAATTAATGTAATGTATCCATTATCTGTTACTATTTCTCCTCTAGTAGAACTATATGATAAACTTAAAATATATACTCCGCTCGGAATTTCTTTTCCTGAGTTAAAATATAGACCATTCCAGCCTTCCAGTACATTATTAGTTTCAAAAACCTTATTACCCCATCTATTCCAAATTGTCAATTGAAAATCCCTTATGTATTCAGTAATTCCCTTTCCTATGAAAATATCATTTTTACCATCACCATTTGGTGTAAAAGCATTTGGAAGATGGTAGGTTACTGTAGGTACAACATCAACTACCTTTGTAATGCTATCTTTGCATCCATATTGGTCTGTAATTGCCAAGGTTATGGTTTGATATCCTGTGTCTATAAAAGAATAAGTTATATCTTCCTTGTAGAAAGAACTACCGTCATCAAATAACCAATTAAAAAATTGACCGTTTTCTGAATGATTAGAAAAAGAAACTTCTGATTCAATAGTTGTTACTTCTAGCGGGCTATAATCGAAATCTGCCTTAGGTATATCTTTGACATAAAGTATTTGTTCATATACTTTAGTTACACAAGTACTATCTATTCCTGTAGTTTGTAAACTAACATCATAATACCCTTCGTGGGGAATATTTAATATCAAATCTTTAAAATTACTAGTAAAGGAAAATCCATCATTAGAACTGACATTCCATTCGTAGCGATCAATCTCATCTTCTGGATAACTATTATTTTCAATAGATAGCAAGCTATCTCCACATAATAGGTAAGGTGTATCTAATTCCTCTGTGACGGTATAAAAAACAGAATCACATTCAGTGATGTTAAACTGCATATCTCGAATGGTTCTACTTAATAATAAATTGCCTCTATACTCTTCATAGCATAGGCTAGCTACAAACTGTCCTTGACTACGTGGTAGAATACTCAACGCTCCCGTTTGCTCGTTCAAGTTCCAAATTGCGTTTTCTCCAAGAGGTCTATCATATTTGTAAAATGGCTCTAAGAAACTGACAGGTTGATAAGGAGGTGGACATGGTTGAAGATTAGATATACCACATAAAGACGCATCATTTTCATGCGAGGTAAAGGGAGAACATAAAACATATTTGACTACATCTCCTTCTTTGTCCATTAACGAATTATCGAAAAGGAAAGGTTGATTAACACATAGAAATGAAGGTATTGAAGATGTGAAGTTTGGACTAGAATTGCAAAGCTGTTGTCCTTCTGGAGTTATTTCAATAAACTGAGTAGTTCCTGTCAATTCTGGTGCAACAATGTTTGAAATTACTATACTCCTGCAACATTCTTGATGTACGATAACATACTTATCGTCTGAAATTGGTAAAGATATATTTAATAAATAAATTGCCTTTTCAATACATGTATTAGTTGGTGTGTTTAAACAATTGAAAATAGGGTTTTCAACGTAAGATTGTTCCATCTTAGAAGCTAGATGAATACCATAATCATCGTATGGCTCATCTGAACCTGAATAGATACCTATTCGAAGGGTAGGATAAAAAGGTAGATTTTCAGCTATAGAGCAGTCTCTATATTTTGTAAAAAAGACATCCAGTTCTATTTTATTATCACTGACCCCCTTACACTCATAGTGTATTTCACCTCCTGTTATATGGTCAGCTTTTAAAGATAATATGTTGAATATAAGAAGGACAAATAATGGTAATATTTTCATTGACTATTTTTAAAAGAAGACAAGTCGTCTAAATGTAAACTTAGACGACTTGCTTCAAAATACTAATAATTTTTATTACGAAAATATAGCTAAATTATTGATTGGCTTTTTCTTTCTTAATTTTCTCCCATTGCTGCCGTTTGTATTCAAAAACAGTTAAACCTTCTGTTTTTTCTAAGTATTTTTGCTTGTATTTTACTCGTTGTTCACCGTATGTACGTTTTCCCGATTTTTTCATAATAGCATCAATATCCTGACATTGTGTTTTGTTGATAAAGTGAGCACAATTTTCTCTTACGATATTCTCTCTTTCTTTATCATTTTTGGCATTAACGAATGCTTTATATGAATCACGCTTCGCTTGAAATTTAGCTTCCATCGTTTCTACACTATTGATTACGTAAGATTCTATTTCTTCTTCTGTAAAAGATCGATAGTTTTCATAAAGTGTAATAGACGGAGGATTTACAAGCCCTCTTGCTCCATATTTTTCTAAATAATACTGATACAAATCTTCTTGTTGTTTATCTAGAGCTTGATCTATATTTTCAGAAGAGTTACAGGCAATAGTTAGTAATAGCAATAATGAACAGCTTATTTTTAATATTGAATTAATCATGATTTTATTTTTGAGTTAAAAAATAGTTTATCTTAACCTTTAGTCGTGTAGTATTCATAGGGGCCATTAGGATAGCTTCCTATCGTTATGTCACCAGCATCTTTACAATCTTCCGCTTCTGGGCATTCAAAGAAAAATTCTAAACAGTCTTCCTGTATAATTAGGTTTTGATCTTGATAGATAATTTCAAAAGCAAAAGATACATATGCAGTAACTGTAACGTTACCTAAATTGTCACATTCGACACTTATAGGATCACAAGATCCATCTTGAATACTTCCTTCTGTAGCTGTATCTGATCCATCAACATAAATATATTTGCTTTCACAGCCACCCCTCATTGCTACCCCAACCTGAAGCTCACAGTTTGGAAAACCTAGAAAGCGTACACTTGTTGAAAAATCACATACTGTAGATACTGGATTTCCATCTATATCTTCTGCTTGAAGATTCATACTCGGAGCAACACATTGACCAATGAGATTGGTAGTACCCAAAGAAAAGAATAGAAAAATTAGAAAAACACTAAAAAATAAATACCTTTTCATAGTTAAATTAAGTTTTAAGATGTTAGTAAATATCTGAGAAGCTGGTATAGATACTATACAGCTTTGATTTTCAGTAATACAATTTGATTTACATCTAGAAACCTAACTTATAGGTTATTGAGTGGAGTGGCTTCTAGACTCTATCTTCTGTTTCTGCCATAAATATAAGTAAATATAAAGACAATAAGTAATGTTTCCGAAAAAAAATTATCCCAAAGGATTTAACTCTTGTATTTGAAGCTCTAATGATAATAACACAAGAATAGTATTTTTATCAAATTCCTTAAATCCTTGTTTGTTATTTACAAAGCGGCTCGTTTTTAGTAATTTTGCGGTTCAAATAATAAGATATGATTTCTGTAGATAATATTGCGGTAGAATTTAGTGGACACACGCTGTTCAAAGATGTCAATTTTGTGATTAATCCCGAGGATAAAATTGCCTTGATGGGGAAAAACGGAGCAGGTAAATCCACTATGATGAAAATCATTGCGGGCCTACAAGCACCGACTAGAGGAAAGGTTCAATATCCAAAAGAAGTGGTCATTGCTTATCTTCCTCAACATTTATTGACGGAAGATAATTGTACGGTTTTTGACGAAACAGCTAAGGCATTTTCTAAGTTTTTTGAGATGCGAGACGAAATGGCACGCCTCAATAAAGAACTGGAAACCCGAACCGATTATGAGTCCGATGAGTACATGAAAATCATTGATAAGGTGACGGATTTAGGAGAGATTTTCTACTCTATTGAAGATACCAACTATGATGCAGAAATCGAAAAAACACTACTAGGTTTAGGTTTTAAACGGGATGATTTTCACCGTCCAACGTCGGAATTTAGCGGTGGATGGAGAATGCGTATCGAACTAGCGAAAATATTACTCCAAAAACCAGATTTGATCCTATTGGATGAGCCGACCAATCACATTGATATTGAGTCCGTCATTTGGTTAGAGGATTTTTTAGTGAATAAAGCGAAAGCGGTTTTGGTGATTTCACACGATAAAGCGTTTATTGATAATATTACCAATCGAACCATTGAGGTAACCATGGGTCGAATTTATGACTACAAAGCCAATTATTCACATTACTTAGAACTACGAAAGGAACGTCGAGAACACCAACTCAAAGCCTTCAAAGAACAAGAAAAAAAGATCGAAGAAAGCAAGCGTTTTATAGAGCGATTCAAAGGAACGTACTCCAAAACCAATCAAGTCAACTCGGTGGAACGAATGCTGGAAAAAATGGAAATTATTGAGGTAGATGAAGTGGATAACTCGGCTTTACGCCTAAAATTTCCACCTTGCCGACGATCAGGTGACTATCCTGTTATTGCTAAAGATTTATCTAAAAGCTATGGCGATCACGTGGTGTTCAAAGATGCGAACATGACGATTGAGCGAGGTGAAAAAGTATCGTTTGTGGGTCGAAATGGTGAAGGAAAATCAACGATGATAAAAGCCATCATGGACGAAATTGAATTTGAAGGCGAGTGTAAGCAAGGACACAATGTAGAGATTGGTTATTTTGCTCAAAATCAGGCGTCGCTGCTTGATCCAAAACTAACGGTTTTTCAGACGGTTGATGAAATTGCGAAAGGCGATATTCGGACGCAAGTCAAAAATATTTTGGGTCGGTTTATGTTTAAAGGCGATGATATTGACAAAAAAGTATCCGTACTATCTGGTGGAGAAAAGACCCGTTTGGCCATGGTCAAATTACTCCTAGAACCTGTCAATTTTCTAATTTTAGATGAACCGACGAACCACTTGGATATTCGTTCTAAAGATATTTTAAAAGAAGCCTTATTGGAGTTTGACGGAACATTGATTCTAGTGTCGCATGACCGTGATTTCTTGCAAGGATTATCGAAAAAAGTATTTGAATTTAAAGACAAACGAGTCATCGAACATTTTGAAACCATTGATGATTTCTTAGCTCGGAATCGAATTGAGAATTTGAAGGAAATAGATTTGATGAAATAGAGAATTGCTTCGCAATTCGGTGGATTGGTTATTGGTTGATTAGTTTGCTAGTTTAGATGTTGACAAACTACAAACCAACCAATAACCAATAACCAATAACCAATAACCAATAACCAATAACCAATAACCAAAATAAACATGTCCAAACTAAAAGTCGGAATGGTGCAGCAAACTTGTTCTACGGACAAGCAAGCAAATATTGATAAAAGTATTGCTGGTATTCGTGCGTGTGTGCATGATGGGGCAGATTTAGTAGTGTTGCAAGAACTACATGGTGGTATTTATTTTTGTCAAGCAGAAGAAGTAAATATGTTTGATTGGGCGGAGACTTTGCCTGGGGATTCATACCGTCAATTTGCAGCTATTGCCAAGGAACTCAATGTTGTTTTGGTCACTTCTCTTTTTGAGAAACGAGCGGCTGGTATTTATCACAATACAGCAGTAGTTTTTGAAAAAGACGGTACAGAAGCGGGGCGTTATCGCAAAATGCACATTCCTGATGATCCTGCCTATTATGAGAAATTTTATTTCACTCCTGGTGATTTAGGTTTTCATCCAATCTCGACTTCTGTTGGAAAACTAGGTGTTTTGATTTGTTGGGATCAATGGTATCCAGAGGCAGCTCGTTTGATGGCGATGGCTGGTGCTGAAATATTGATTTACCCGACGGCTATTGGTTATGAAAGCACCGATTCAGAAGATGAAAAAACTCGTCAACGGGATGCATGGATGATTGCGCAACGGGCACATGCCGTGTCTAACGGACTGCCCATAGTATCTGTCAATCGAGTGGGTTATGAACCTGATTGGACGGGTGTGACTAAGGGTATTGAATTTTGGGGAACGAGTTTTGTGGCTGGGCCGCAGGGTGAAATCCTCTGGCAGGGCGATCAAACCACCGAGCAGCACCAAGTCATTGAAATAGATCGAAACCGAACGGAAAACGTTCGACGGATTTGGCCTTTTTTCAGAGATCGCCGCATTGATGCGTACAGTGATTTGATAAAACGTTATCGGGATTAGATTTATACTTACCGAATTATAAATTGATGGACGGTTTGATCTAAGACAAGAACATAATGACCACTATTGAGTTGATCGGTTAGAATAAAATCTTCTTCGACATATCCATCCAATACCATTGCCCCAATAAAGTTGTAAATTTTGTAGGTTCTGTCTTTGAGCGCAATGGCATTTTGAATATACAGTTTTTCAGATGTAGGGTTTGGATATATTGCCCATGTTGTAGGGCTATCCTCTTCATCTTCTTTAACCGACGAAACTTCCCCAAAATACGTATCCAGAAACGTAAGTCTATTATCTAGCCAATTGAGTATGTAATTTAAATCGGAATCTTCAAAATCATAATTTGGGTAAACTAGTTCTTCTCGTTCGTAAATTTTATGTTCTTTAAAATTGTAGTAGATATTTTCAATCTGTTCCTTGAGATGTTCAGAATTTAGTTGATTTTCTCTAAAAGCAAACCACTTTTGACTCACCGTATCGGCGTAACTATCAACATTGAGTTCGATGACTCGTTCATGAAAACCATTTTTTAGAATATCTTCTGTGTAGGCATCGTATGTTCCGTCCCAAAAAACACCAAAACAAGCATCCAAATCCCAAGGGACATAAAAATAAGGTTCATCAGCCTTATATTTTCCGATATAAATATTTTTACCTGTGTTATCGAGCGCACGAAGTACATTTAGAAAAATAAAATAGTCTAGGTAATTGTCATAATGAAAGCGATCCCAGATTTCATTTTTAAAATCGGCTTCATCAGAATTAATGACAAAATCTGTAAAATTGTAAAGGTGTTCCCAGTTGGTATAATCATCTATTCTTGGATATTTAATCTCATGTCCACCCCATTCTCTAAACGCATTATCGTAACTTGGTAAATTCGTAAAGGTAGATGCTCCCCAGCCTACTGCCTTATACAATTCGCCTTCCAATTCTTCTTCAAATGCTTTAAGTTGAAGCTGTTTTCGATCTACTTGTTCCGATAAATTATAAATCCCGTTGTATTGACCATTGATAAAAATTTCTACAAAAGCAACATCTGCACCTGATTTGGCTTTGGGTTCGTCGTCTTGGTAGTATAATTCGTGCATATCTAGCCAAAGTTTATGTGCAATATGACTTCTGATACGTAATGGTTCGTTGTACAAAGCATCTAATATCCAATCGTCATCTTCTCGCATATTTCCAAATTGTACATCTTTGTTTTCTGCTCCCGTTTCATCTTCCCAAAATTCCAAGTCAAATGTTTTCTTTGGAAAAGTTTGTGAAAAACCACCTCTAAACTCTATACCAACCGTAGAAACCAACGTCTGTTCTGTATCGGCATAAGTAAATTGCGCTGCTACTTTTTCTTCGTCAATAATTTCATTATCTGTTGTGATGGAAATAATAGGCAGTTGTGTGAAATATAAAGTAAACGTTTGATTGGATTGATTTACTTGATAAGAACGGGTGTATTTCA
>JAHDFQ010000085.1 GCA_020628085.1 Saprospiraceae bacterium | reverse complement strand
GCAATACCATTCATTTTTTCTTGAACTTCGGTGAGTGTAAATGGCACAGGCATTTTGTCCACGACTTTCAAAATAGCTTCAATTTCATCTTCTGAAACATATTTATAAATATCAATATCCACACCTCGTTCATATAAAGTCGATAGATGCCCATAAACAGTCATTGGAGCAATATCACGTGCTTTGGCAATTTCTTCTGGTAATAAGTTTTTTTCATACTCGAGATAAGTTAGCACATAAGTTGATCCTTTAATTTTGTTGCCTTCATCTACTTTTGTTTTGATGAATTCTCGAATAGCATCCATAAAATAATTTCCATAACGGACGAGTTTACGATCACCGACACCTGTTATGGCTCTAAATTCGTTATCAAAAGCAGGTCGTAATTCCGCCATTTCGTTGAGTGACGCATCATTGAAAATAATGTAAGGAGGAACGCCTTCTTGCTGAGCCAGTTCTCGTCTGATTTTTTGGAGAATGGTAAATAGTTCTTCTTTATAAATTTGTTGTTTCGTCTTAGGTTTAAACTTGACCTTATTGAGTGTTTCCTGCTCTTTCTTATTAAGGAATTTCACCAATTTAACAGGACGTTCGCCTTTTAGAACAGACTTGCTAACGGGTGTAATTTTTAGGGTGTTATTTTGGTCATACGCCATGTCGATTAAACCCAGATTGATAAGCTGAGTAATGAAATACTGCCAATCGTTGAAACTAAATTCTCGTCCAGCACCATAGGTTTTAATTTTATCGTAACCATATTCCATGATTTCCTTCCGTGCTGAACCTCGAAGTACGTCAATCAACATACGTATTCCAACACGTTCTCGAAGGCGAACAATAGCTGATAAAGCTTTTTGAGCAACAATTGTTCCGTTGAAATAGTTAGGTGGATTGTTGCAAACATCACAGTTGCCACAGTCTTTTTCTAGCGTTTCGTTGAAATAATTAAGTAAAATTTTACGGCGACAAATCAACGAATCTGCTAGTTGCATCATTCGATCTAATTTGGCTAATTTAACATCTAATAGATCACCGCCACTTTCCTGTAATATATTACGTAAGACCGTTACATCTCTAAAACTATAAAACATCAAAGCCTCCGCTGCCACGCCGTCTCGCCCTGCTCGACCAATTTCTTGATAGTATCCTTCTACGTTTTTAGGTAGATTATAATGAATTACCCAACGCACATTAGACTTGTCAATACCCATTCCAAAGGCAACCGTCGCACAAACCACCGAAATCGTATCATTGATAAATTCTTCTTGTACAGACGAACGAGTAGATGCAGGCATACCTGCATGATAACACATAGCTTTGATTCCTTTTCCTTGCAATTTTGCAGCAACCTGCTCCGTGTTTTTACGGCTTAAACAATAAATAATTCCTGCTTTTCGTGGACGTTCTTTGATAAACTCGACGATCTGTTCTATTCGTTTTTGACCAGGACGAACTTCTAAGCGAATATTTGGTCGATCAAAAGAAGCCAAAAATGTTTTTGGTTCAACCAATCCCATTTGGTCGATAATATCTTGTCGAGTAAGGCGATCAGCGGTTGCTGTGAGCGTAGCAATTGGAATGTTTGGAAACTGCTGCTTTAAAAATTTTAGTTTGGTGTATTCAGGACGAAAATCATGTCCCCAAGATGAAATACAATGGGCTTCATCTATGGCAAAAAGATTAATTTTTGAGCGTTGTAATAATGGGAAAAAAGAAGAAGACACCATCTTCTCAGGCGAAACATACAGTAAGTCAATATTATTATTGTACAAATCATCTTCAACGGCTCGTTGCTCTGCCATGCCTTGCGAACTATTGATAAAATCCGCTTTAATACCATTGGCTCGTAAGCCTTCCACCTGATCTTTCATTAATGAAATTAAAGGGGAGATCACTACACAAGTTCCTTCCATCGAAATCGCAGGAATCTGAAAACACATAGATTTACCTCCCCCCGTGGGCATCAAAACCAATGTATCTTTTTTATCAAAAATAGATTGAATAATATCTTCCTGCATTGGACGAAAAGAATCATATCCAAAATATTTTTTAAGGTTTTCTTTAGCGATTTTCAAATTCATTTGCTTCGTGTAGTTCTAGTATTAAACATAAACAGCGTATTTGAGCATCTAAACCCAAATACGCTGTAAAATTAATGATAAATTATATGGAAATAGTATTCCAATCTTATTTTTTCATTTTCCCTGACCATTCTGCAATGGCTTCTTTGTTAAATTTCACATATTCCATATTTCCTGCTTTTTCAGATAACGCCATTGATTTTTCGGCTACTTCAATCGCTTCTTTATAACGTCCAAGTTTACCTAAAATCTGAGATTCACGACGTAACTGCCAGAATTTTTGCTTATCACCTGCATTCGCTAGCTGAATCCAAGTCAACGCTTGGTTCAAATCGCGACCTGTATTATAATAGTATGAAGCAGCAGTATAGTACTCGCTTTTGGTAGTACCAGCAATTGCTTTTTCAATATTATCCATCACCTTGCTATCTGATTCTACTTCTAACGGAAGAGAAACATTTGTTGATCCCCACATCAACTCTATACTTGCTGATTCGTCTCTTAAATTTTCTACTATAATTAGCATACTTTCAAAAGCAACGGGTAATTTTTGAGACATTGCAGAGAAACTTACATCTGGCGTTTTTTCTTTATAAGAAGACCAAGAACCTTTGTCGTATTCGTATAAGTTAATCGTCCACTGTGAAGCCGTAGGTACAGTCAATAAAGCATAGCTACCTGCTGCCACTTTTTGTCCACCTAGGGTCACATCATCACTAAACGTCAATTTAGTCGCTGCATTTGCACCTGTTCTCCACATATTTCCAAAAGGAACAACTCCGTTATCCGCAAATATAGTGCGTTCTTTTACACTTGGACGTGAATATTCAATAGTCACATCTGTTAGACCTACTTTTTGTTCGATCTTGCAAAAGGGACTTGCAGAAGGAGTGTTAATTTGTGCATTCATTAGACTAAAACTAGCCAATAGACATAAGGTAAATAATACTTTTTTCATGTTATGATTATTGATTTTAAAATTTATAAGAATCTGGATTACTCCTTTGAAGTCACAAAATTAATATTTCTTTTGTGGAATATTGAACGATTCTAAAATTATTAAACAACACACCATTCGGACTTGTTCAAAAGATTTAAAACTATCAAAAAGTCATCTTTCCGATTTCATTCCTCAGCAATGGTTTCATAAGCTTTTAGCTGTCGATTATTTGATTTCTGTGATTAAGTCTGCTTTGGGTTTTCTTACCTTTTTCAAATCAACCAACCAATCTTTTTCAGCATCTCTATACCCCAAAGTCAACATAACACAGCTTTTCAATCCCTTTTCTTTTAATTTTAATATTTCATCTAAGGCTGCGGAATCAAATCCTTCCATTGGAGTACTATCCACTCCTTCAAATGCAGCGGCTACTAATGCATGGGCGAAAGCAATATATGCTTGCTTGGCAGCATGATTGAAGTTTTCTTCGGCATCTTTTTGTGGGTAATTGTTTAGCAGTTGTTGTCGGTAATTTTCCCAACCTTCGTTTTTAAACCCACGAACTTCATTGGTTAAATCAAACATTTTATTGATACGATCAGCCGTATAAGTATCCCAAGCAGCAAATACCAGTAAATGCGAACAATCTGCCACAACGGATTGATTCCAAGCAATAGACTTGATCTGTTCTTTTATTTCTTGGTTAGTAATCACAAAAACTTCAAAAGGCTGTAGTCCGCTAGACGTTGGGGCAAGTGATATTGCTTCGATGATATTATCTATTTTCTCTTGAGCTACTTTTTCGCCATTCATGGCTTTAGCAGCGTATCGCCACTTTAATTTATCTAATAATTCCATGTTAATAATTATATTTTACTTTTTTATAAAACAAAATGAAAGGCACTTTGGAAGTACCTTTCATTTGAGCTTCGATTAAAAACAGGCATACTGCTTTTTATGTTCTGAAATATCGAATATTATTTCAATGCTTTCAATAAGGTATCAACCGCTAATTTTCCTAAGTTATTGGATGCCAGAGGACTTGCGCCTGTGATTAATTTTCGATCTAAACAAACCGTATCATCTGACTTTTTATTTACAACCTTAGCACCTAGACTTTTTAATTTTTCACTCAATCCACGTGGCATATGACCTGGCAAATAACCAATCATTGGTGTTTGTTTATCCACAGAATCAGGAAAAACTGCCATTTTATATCCTTCATAAAGGAATTTTTGATTATTCAAAGTCGTTGCTAAAAGTGAACCTGGACCATGACAAAGTGTAATGGTAAACAAGTCGTTTTCGTGCGCCCACCTCAACACTTTCCCAACATTTTGATCTTCAGGAATACCCAACATCGCTCCATGTCCACCTGGTACAAAAACAGCAGCGTAAGTATCTGACTTTGTAGTAATTTGATTTACTACATCTTGTAATTTTCTTGGTTGCTCAAAATCAGATTTGTATTGGTTGTAGATAGATTTTACATGCTCATCTTTATTTGGGAAAGCCCACATTTCAAAAACAACTGGTTTTCCTGTTGGCGTAACGATCTCAAAATCAAAGCCTGCACTTCTCAAATGCAACATCGGAACTAGAGCTTCTACGGGGTGATTTCCTGTAGAAAATAGTTTTCCATTTTTCATGGTCATGTTTTTTTGCTCCGTAAAGATGGCTAGAATTTTTGAACGTTTACCTTGATATTTTGTATATGAAGGATTATCAAAATCTGTTTTATCAGAAGTCGCCAATTTTAAGGCAATTTTTGAAGGGCTGTATGAACCGTCAGCTTCCAACTTTGGAGCAAGACCTAATAATTTCTTTAACATTTCTATTTTTTTATATTAAAAATGCAAAGCTACACTTGTATTAGTTCTTAAAAATTGATGTATGGTAAGAAAAAAGTTATTCGCTTGCTATTTCTCTTCGAATTCTACTCAAACTTTCGGTCGTGATGCCTAGAAAAGAAGCGATGTGGTAGTTTTTAACATTTTGTTCTATTGTCGGGTATGATTTGATAAAATTGAGGTAGCGTTCTTTGGCAGATAAGGTTAAATTTTCAAGAATACGTCTGTGAAAAGCAGCAAATGCAGATTCTAAGTTTTTGATATGAAAGCGACTTATTTTTGGCATTTCATCACAAAGTATATCAAAGTCGTCTTTTGAAATTTGATACAAAACCGCATCTTTGATACACTCAATATAAGAAACAGACTTAGTTCTTTCTCTACCAAAAAGTGCAATATAATCACTTGTCCACCAGCCTTTAACGGCAAATTGCAAGGTATGTTCTTTTCCTGTGGTGTCAATAAAATACGTTCTTAAACATCCGTCATGGATATAATAAATATCATGAACTTCTTCCCCTTCTTGCAATAAAAAATCTTTCTTTTGAAGTCTTATTTTTTTTAATTTACCTTGCATGTACTGTAGTTCATGTTCAGTAAATACCATATTTCTAAACATTTCGGTTATGATAGATGTCACTTATTTTTGGTTTTTAAATGTTTATAAATTACGCAAAGTAAGTTATACATTTTAACAACAACACCCCACTAATTCAAGTTCTTTATTGTGTACTCTCACTAATATTATTAATTTAGATTATGGAATATCTATATAATAAACAACTAAAACGTATCCGATCGGACTGGAAAGGAAATCCTCATGATGGAACGGAGTTTCAATATATTGATCGTCCGTTCAAGCCTGACTGGAAAGTCATTTTTAAAATGATGTTGTCCAAAAATCCGCAGGCAAAGGCAAAACGTAAAGATGATTGGCGACCAGAAGTGCATCATGATTCGAGTTACTTAGATACAACGGAAGACTTTATCGTTTGGCTAGGACATGCTTCTTTTTTGATTCAGATCAACGGAAAACGTATTTTGACCGATCCCGTTTTTTATAATATTGCCTTGTTGCAACGGTTTGTACCTATTCCAATAGAATTGGATGATTTAACGAATTTGGACTACCTTATTCTATCACACGATCATCGAGATCATTGTGACAAGAAGAGTTTGACGGCAGTATTGGAACACGCTAATCCAACAATACTGACCACCTTAAAAATGAATAATGTCATTCAAAGTTGGGTTGGAGATACACCCATTCAAGAAGCTGGTTGGTATCAAATGTACGAGACAAAAGATGTTGAAATTATTTTTCTACCCTCGCAACATTGGTGTAGGAGAGGATTGACAGATTTTAATCGAGTACTTTGGGGCAGTTTTATTATACGAACACCTGAAAAAACGATCTATTTTGGAGGTGATAGTGCATCTGGCAAACACTTTGAAGAAATCGGAAAATTATTCCCGAATATAGATGTTTGTATGTTAGGTATAGGTGCTTACAAACCTGACTTTATGATGCAGGAAGTTCATACCAGTCCAGCAGAAGCCAAAGATGCTTTTGAACAATTGGGCGCAAAAAAGATGATTCCAATGCACTACGGTACGTATGATTTGTCTTGGGAACCGATCAGCGAGCCATTTTATAATATTCAGTCCCTTTTTGAGGGAACACCTGAAAAGCTTCTGCCTTTAGGTGTTGGAGAACCTTATTTTTTTAACTCCAAATTATAATTTTTATTAATCGAAAGGAGAATTATAATCGCCGTCCGATAGTATTGATTAAAAACTAATTACGACGCGTTCATTACTCCTTGCCGAATATAAGCGAAAGCATCTTGTACGTTTTGGAAAACATCATTTTTAGGAACCAAATCGGGTATGATATCAATGGATTCCAGCATATCTTTAGGTTGCTCCATTAAGCCTGTAAATAAAACTTCGATATTTCTTTGGCGTAGTTCTAAAATAATATCTTCCAAAGCATACAGGCCTGATTGGTCGATATATGGTACACGATCCATTCTGAAAATAACGGTTCGAATATCATTATTTATACTTGTTACTTGATCTTTAAAATGTGCTGTAAATCCAAAGAATAATGGCCCATACAAGTGTTTGATAATCACCTTATCCTTATACTCTTCATAAAAATCAAGTTCGTCTTGCCAAGGTTTTTCACCATCAAAGTCAGATATTGATCCTACATCCATACCTTTTTCACTAAGGTCAGCCGCTTTTTTCATAAACAATAAGGAAGCCAAGGCTACTCCAATTCCAACCGCTTGAATCAAGCTACCAAAAGTCGTAATCAATAGAACTATAACTAAAACAGCAGCATCTGCTTTTGGAACTGTTAACAAGTGTTTTAAACCTTTAAAATCTATAATTTTAAATCCTATTGGAATCAAAAGACCTGCTAATACACATAGTGGGATGTGGGCGGCTAACGACCCTAATCCCAATAATACCGTTAACAAAAATACTCCGTGTAAAACACCTGATAAACGTGTTCGCCCACCAGAATTAATATTGACAACCGTTCCTTTTGTTGCACCTGCGCCAGGTATTCCACCAATTACAGCAGCTAGCATATTTCCGATTCCTTGACCGATTAATTCCCGATTACTGTTATGTTTAGTTTTGGTCATATTGTCAGCAATTACCGAAGTCAACAGCGAATCTATACTTCCCAAAACTGCCAAAACCAAGGCGTATTCAATAATTAAACTCCATGCACCACTCTCAAAATTGATGTTTGTCCCAATTTGAATAGACGGTAATCCAGAAGGAATATTTCCAATAACAGGAACATCCATTCCACCAAAGTAAGCAACCAATGTTGCAACAATCAACGCTACTAATGCACTCGGTATGGCTTTGGTAATTTTTGGGAAAAGATAATAGACTAGAACAGTCAATCCACCTAATAATAGGGCTTGAATATTAGCTTCCGAAAACAAACGGGGTAAATCCTGAATTACAGCGACCGTTGATTTAGCGGAGGAAAGTCCCGCAAACGGGAACAGTTGTAAAATCACGATGATGAGCCCTACTCCACTCATAAAACCCGACACAACAGGATAGGGAAAATATTTAACGTAACCCGCAATATTGAGTAAACCAAAAACAATTTGAAACAGACCACCCAGCAGAAACGTCATCAAAATAATACTCATTCCTGCTTCCAAGCTACCTGTCATTTCAATGGCAGCGGCTACTAAAGTTGCCGATACTACGGTCATCGGCCCTGTTGGACCACTAGCTTGCGTTTCGGTTCCGCCAAAAAGTGCAGCAAAAATTCCAACGGCAATAGCGCCGTACAATCCAGCAGTTGCACCCATTCCTGACTGCACACCAAAAGCTAAAGCCAAAGGTAATGCTACCACACCTGCTACTAAACCTCCTGTAATATCCCCTTTTAAGTACTGTGTATCGTAAAGTTTTTTAATCATGTTTTGATATTGGTCGTTCGTAATAGAGTTCTTTAAAAAAAGAACCGATAAATCACTTATATGTTTTCGGTTGCTTATAGTATCAATATTTAATTGTAAAATTAATTTTATTTTAAAGACTCAGGCAACCTTTTTATTTCTATTTAGCAATATAGTAGTATAAACAAGAAAAAACTTGAAAAATTTAAACCATATCATTAAATCGTGTATTCATGGAGACGAAAAAGCTCAACGTGAATTATACTTGTCATATCGTACCAAATGGTATATGATGGCCATGCGATATGGTAAAAATAAGCAACAAGCCGATGATATTTTTCAAGAAGGGCTCATACAAATTTTTAATAGTCTACATCTTTTCGATAAGAAAAAAGGAAATTTTAATACTTGGTCAACTAGAATATTGATTTATGCTGCACTCAAATTTCTAAAAAAACACAATTGGATAGATCATTTTAAAAACCTAGACGAAGTATTTGATTATGAAGATCAACAAGAAACAGTTTTTGAAAAACTAGCTGCGAAAGAGTTGACTACCATTATACAACAACTTCCACTGGGTTATCGCTTGGTGTTTAATTTATATGCGATAGAAGGTTATTCACACAAGGAAATTGCAGCAGAATTAGGTATCTCAGAAGGGACTTCAAAATCACAACTTTCAAAAGCAAGAAAACAATTGAGAGTTAAATTAGAATCACATTTAAGCAATAGTCACCATGGATAAAATGGACGATTTCATAAAAAAACGGGTCGAAAATTATTCACCTTCAGAGGATGCTTGGAATATCCCATCTGATGACATTTGGAATCATGCAAAGGTGCATTTTCCGAAACAAAAGAAACGGAAACGATTGCTTTGGTTACCACTATCTTTAGGTCTATTTTTATGTATCGGAATCGGTTTATACCTTATAAAAAACACCTTAGTTCAAAAGAATGATATCACCAAAATTTCCAACTCCAAAAATAAAGAAACAGTAGTTATCGACAATAAAAAGGTCACTTCATCAACACCTAACAATCAACGATTTAGCAAAACAAATCTATCATTAGAATTAAAAAAAGAAGCTGACCATCTACCTACGAAACATCATAATTCACTGATAAACAATGAAATAAACCAAAAGAAAACTGCCTCTAAAAACACACAAAATAAAGTAGTACCTCTATCTAATTTGTTAGTACAATCTGATAAAAAAGAAGAGAATATTGACGCTTATAAGAATACTTTTAATCAAAAAGAAATAAAAATAGATAGTATTACACCTACTCGCAAATTGTGGAATACCGAAACGATTACTACGCTATGGTCACCCATTTATTTTGAAAAAGCAGCACCTTTTACAAGTGTGGTTTTACCTAGAAAAACTGTTTCCAAAACTAAAATAACGCATTTCCCAAAACAAGAAATTGGTGTAGGTTATTCGGAAACACTCTTTCGATTATTGGATATCTATGGTGTTGAAGACGCGGAAACGGGCAATACGGCGGATATTGATATGATATATAGAAATGTCAATTTCCACTACACGAAATGGGTAAAAAGAAAATGGAGTTTTTCGACGGGTTTGCATTATTCAGCTTTTGATTTAGATATCAACTCTTCTATTTTTTCTCAGGTTACAAGCGAGGAAATCGAAACTTATATTTCAAGACAAGTAGACAATACTATTTTATTCCGACAAGTTGCTAACACATCTTCAACTCCCGAAGATGCATTTAAAATTACACTGTTAGATAATGAACAATTAGTAGCAGGTGATTCGGTAAATGTCATCACTAAACTTAGTGTGTATTCACAACTTTACCAAATTCCTGCTTTAGTCAATTATCATATTTACCGCAACAGATTTGAATGGATATTTAGCGCAGGTGCTTCTATCTATTTAGAAAATTTTGATCAAAAAGCTGTAGATATTGAAGTGTATAAACAAGACCGATTAATTAATGAACCAGCGCAGATACCCGCTACAAGAGGTATCAATATTGGTGGAAGTATTCATGGTATTGTGAGCATGAGATATCATGTCAATCAACAATTTAATCTAGGTTTACGATCCAATATTTACTTCAGTAATTATTTGCTTTCTAATCTCGAAGTAGGATTGTATTACAGGTTTTAGTGAACTAAAAGTAGCAGGTAGTAAGGAATATATTATTTTCATAAGAAGATAATACTGTATTCTTTTGTCTATAAACAAACATATATTTCAACCATTTAACTTTATAGAACATGAAAAAATTTAATATCATTTTTTTACTCATAGCTGCATTGAGTCTTCAAGCACAAAGCCAGACTGACAGTCCTACTTTTTTAGGTCAAACTGTATTTAAAGTAGGCTATTATGGAAGTTTGCTATTCGATAATGGACTAAATGTTGGTGCAGAGCATGTGTGGAAACAAAAGCAAAAGATCAAGGAAAAAAAGAAGGGTCAAAAAACGATTACACATCAACTTTTATTCAATGGAAGCATCGGTTATTCCACCAATTTTACCAACCAAACGGATAATGGTTTGCAGACGCATTATGGGCTTATCTGGCGCAGAACAGGTTCAAAAAGATGGCAGTTTAATTTAGAATTGAACCCATTGGGTTATTATCGAGCTTTTCTTCCTGAAACGTATGAGGTTAATGGCGATGAAGTATCCGAAGTCAAGTTTCCAGGTAGAAGTTACTATGCACCATCTGTTTCATTTGGTATTGGCAAAAGTGGTAAAGGAAAAAGACATGCAGGCTGGTACCTCAATTTGAATTATACCTCTAGAATGCCATATAATGCTGGTGCATTACCCGTTTTTACAATCCAATATGGACATCGTTTTAACCTTAAAAACAACAAATAATGAAAACAATAATTTTAAATAAACTATCAATAATTACCATCATACTACTGATGTTAGGGCTGTTTTCTTGCACCAAAGAAGACATCAACTTAAATGACCTAGATGAAACCATATTTGTAAGACACAAAAACGCAGACATGCCTGCTTATATTCATGGAAATGGTGCGGAAAAAGTGTTTTTAGTTATACTTCACGGTGGCCCTGGCGGAAATGGATTAGCATACAGGCAGAATACTTTTATTACCGAAATTGAAAAGAATAATGCGGTCGTCTATTTCGATCAAAGAAACTCTGGAAACGCACAAGGGAGCTACTCTGAAGCAGATTTGACTGTCGATATTATGGCTGAGGATGTTTTAGCTTTAGCAAAGGTGCTTAAAGCTAAATTTGGTGCAGATGCTAAACTATTTTTAATGGGTCATAGTTGGGGCGGCGCACTTGGACCCGCTACTTTATTAAAAGACCAAAATGACTTTACAGGATGGATTGATGTTGCTGGTGCGCATGATCCCAAAGGTATGTATGATAATTATAAAATAATTTTAAAAGATATTGCAGATGAACAAATCACTTTAGAAAATAGTGTACAGCATTGGCAAAATACGCTTGAAACCATAGAAGATGTCAGTCAAAATTTCAATGTAGATGATTTTTTTAGACTAAATAGAGCAGCACATGCAGGAGAGGCAAAGTTAGAAGAAGATGAAGTTATCAACAAAAGTCAATCTGATGTGGGTGATGATTTTGTGTTAAGTAACCCAATTACCAATGCTTATAATGGGTTTGGTATCATCAATATTCTATCAAATAAGAGAGGGCTTTGGGAGAATGTTTCATTTACAGATCAATTATCAGAAATTACTATTCCATCTTTAGTTTTATGGGGTAAATATGATTTGATTGTGCCTACTTTATATGCCCAAGAAGCTTTTGATAATTTAGGTTCAAGTGACAAAGACCTCTTTATTTTTGAAAAGTCAGCACATAGTCCAATGTCGAACGAACCAGAACTTTTTGCAGATAAAGTCATTGAATTTATTAATGGTCATTAAATGGTTTGTTTATATGTTTTACTATATATACAGGCTTTGAAATTTAGGATAAAATAAAATGGAGAGGTGAGCTTGCGCAGTAATGTCAATGCTACACCTCTTTTCTATTTCTATTACCATCGGATTCATCAAAAAGTTGCTTTTTCCATTTTGAGTATAAAACGTTATCTTTGGTCATTGACCAAATATAAATAGATGAAAACAATAATAATCCTTTCGCTTTTGATGCTTTCTTCTTCCATTTTTGCTCAAAAAACAGTTGAAGATTTCGGATATACACACAAAAGCATAGAATACTTAGGTGATACGGTTGATTTTATTGTCAGCTCGAAAAAAGGCGAAAAATTAAAGAAAAAACCAATCTTAATACTTATTCAAGGTTCTCTTGCGAAGCCATTAATTAAATATAATGATGATGGTGGTCACTTTCCTCCTTTTTCTTTTCAGCAAGGCATATTTTTAGATAGTTTTCACCTTATCAGTATTAAAAAGCCAGGACTTCCATTGATTTCAAATGTAAAAGAACTAAATAGAAAAGGAGAATTTGTAGATCCCATAACACAAGAAAGACCAAAAGAATTTAGTGACAAAAATTACCTTGAATATTATGTCGAAAGGAATGCTGAAGTTATTAAATTTCTTTTGACACAAGACTGGGTTGATCGTACTAAAATAGTTGTTGCGGGTCATTCACAAGGAAGTTCAACAGCGCTTGAAATGGCAAATAAAATACCCGAAATCACCCATTTAATCTATTCTGGTGGCGGGCCCTACTTCGGAACGATTGTCGATCAACTCCAACAAGAACGGAAAATGGATGAAGCATTTGATCCACATCCAGAAGAAATACTAGAACAATGGAAAGAAATCGTCAACGCACCCCTTAATGTATCAGCTGGAAAAGGTGATACTAATAGGATGTGGTATTCCTTTTCACACTCTGAAAATGAGGTGTTCAAACGTTTAAAAATTCCCGTACTCATATCCTATGGGACAGAAGATACCTCCGCACCTTACAATGACTTATTTCATATTGAAGTGATATATAACAGAATTACAAATATTACTTTTAATGCTTATAAAGGACGAGAACACAATTATTTTAAGGTAAAAGAGAATGGAGAACTTGATTATGAAGAGAAAGAGTTTGGTTGGGATAGAGTCGGAAAGGATTGGTTGAGTTGGATCATGGAGAATTAGAAACTAAAAAAATAATCAAATGAAAAACATCTCAATAATAACGCTTGTCCTATTTCTACTCCATTCGTACACATTATCTGCACAGAACTTCCCATCAAATACTTGGGAGAAGGTAAAAACCCCAACCTTCTATGGCTGGAATCAAGATACTTTAGATCATTTAGAAAACTACATGATTGATAGTACAGCCACAACTGCCATGATGATTATTCAAGAGGGAAAAGTGATCTATGAATATGGCAACACAACGGAAAACAGTTATATCGCTTCTTGTCGTAAAAGCATATTGGCAATGTTGTATGGGACACATGTAGAAAGTGGGACGATTGATTTGAGTCAATCCTTGAAAGACCTAAACATAACATACGACGGTTTACTTTTAGAAAAAGAGCAAGAGGCAACAATAAAAGATATTATTTCTAGTAGATCGGGTATATATCTTCCTGCTGCAAATCCTGGTGATATGATTCATCTAGCTCCCGAAAGATGCACTGTAAATCCAGGTGATCTATGGCTCTACAACAATTGGGATTTTAATATGGCAGGTCATATTTTTGAAAAAGAAACCAACAAAAACATCTATGACGAGATTGATAGACAGTTTGCGATTCCCTTACAGATGGAAGATTGGGATAGAGCTACTCAGGAAAAAAGTGGCGATGCAATAATTACTGATATTTTAGCATATCACATTGATTTTTCTGCACGAGACATGGCTCGTTTAGGTCTGCTGATGCTGAACAAAGGCAAGTGGAACGATCAGCAAATTATTCCTAGTTCATGGGTAGATGAAATGACTAAAGCGCATACTTCCTTCGAAGAAGTTGATAAAATAGCTCCTTTTGTCAAAAACAAATTTACTGAAATCGCTTACGGATATATGTGGTGGCTTTGGCACAATCCTAAAAATCAAAAATTAGAAAATGCCTATTCTGCTCAAGGAGCTTATGGACAAAATATCACTGTGATTCCGAATATGAACACAGTCGTTATTATCAAAACCAACGATTTATATTTGAGACAAAAAGGAGATCATTATTATATGATCGACTTAGTTGCAAAAGCTTTTAATAATAAACTAAAGGAAGATTTAAGTATGTTTATTAAACACCTTTCTCAAGATAATATGGATCAATTTGCACAAAAATATATGCAAAACCCTCCAGCATCCGAAGATATTGATTTTCAAAATCACATTAATACTTTAGCTTATCATTATTTGCATGATACGAAGGAATACAAAAAAGCATTAACTCTTTTTGAATTGAATGTGAAACAATATCCATCATCTTGGACAACTTATGATGGTTTGGCAGAAGCTTATTTTTTCAACGACAATATTGAAGCAGCTATCAATAACTACGAAAAAGCAATGCTACTAAATACTGACAACCAGTGGAATTATAACGAACGGATTAACTATATTATCAAACGGCTTCAAAGTCAAAAATAGTAGTTTTATCTTTAATAACTTATGTATATAGCTGAATAATCTGGAGTTTGATTCTAAAATATTGTAAAATCTAATTCATAAAAATAGATCAGTAGGCATTTTGAAAATGCCTGCTGATTGTAAGTAGTTCGTCAGTAAAATTAGTACAAAACAAATCTATTAATCCGTCAAAAAATAGTTCGTAATTTTCTTAAAATCAATTACTTACTCTTTTTGTGACGGCAGATTTTTTTGCACAAGTAATTTTGACTGACTACTTATCTTTTCATAGCTTTACATCCAACATTTATTTCAATAAAGTCACATCCCCATATTTTTCCATCGGAACAATTTCACCTTCACAATTTTGAACATCGGCACGTAAGTGATAAATAAATACACCTGTTTCGAGTTCATTGTTGTTGGCATTCATGCCTTTCCAACCTATTTCGGTATCTTTATTTTGGAACAATAGATTACCCCAACGATCAAAAACAGATAAAGTATAATTGTGCATTTCGCTATTGGCTAAAGGTAAAAACTCATCATTGACCCCATCTCCGTTTGGAGAAAAAGCATTTGGAATATAAACTCTGTTGGAATAATCTTCTTTTTCCGTTACTTCGTATACATGCTCAAATACGTCACAATCTTCTTGAATAGAAACTTGATATGTTCCTGCCTCGTCAATCATTAAGCTTGTATTATTGCTACCGTTCTGCCATTCGACAATGGTATTTTCGGTCATTTCATAGGATTCTAACGGATTTAATAGCATCGTTGAGCCTTCACAAATATCCATTGATTCTTGGGTGACGGTTAGGTTTGTTGGCGCAGATTCGATAGCAACTGATCCTTGTTCAACACAATCACCGCTATCATTTATTTCATATTCATAATTTCCAATAGTTAGATTACTCAAATTGAAATCCGTAGCGTTCGTTGATAACCAATTGATAGAATATGGTGGCACTCCCCCACTGATTTGATTCAAATTTATATTCCCTTCTGAACTACTTCCACAAGTAGATTCAGTTATAAAATCAACGTTGATAGGTTCGATTGCATCAATTTCTACACTAGTAGTATTGGTACATCCATTATCCAAATTTTGAATTTCTAGGTTGTAAATACCCACATTTTCAATGGTTGGATTGGAATCCGTTGAGGAAAACCCATTATTATTTGTCCAATTATAAGCAAGGTTTTCTATTGTAGATTCAGGTTCTAAAACAAGGTTTTCCATTTGACAAGTCAGGGTGGCTGATGGGACAAAAATATCAGGAATTTCAGTATCTGCTAACACTTCTATATTAGTTGAAGTAGAACAATTATTTCCGTAATTTACGGTTAGATGATACATTCCTGCTTCATTAACCATTGGATTGATATCCGTTGATGTAAATGCGTTTGGTCCTGTCCAATCGTAAGTAGCGTTCTCAATTTCGGTTGCTTGAATGAAGACATTAGGTTGTATACAATTGATCGTTTCGGCATTCACAGCCAAATTAATAACTTGAATATCAGCGATAACTTCTACTGAAACCGTATCGAAACAACCATTAGGTGCGGTTACGGTCAATAGGTAAGTTCCTGCATCAGAAACTACTGCAATAGAATCAAAATTGATATAATCATCTGGACCTGTCCATACAAATGACGAGTTGGGAATATCAGATGTTCCTTGCACAAATACTATCCCATCATCACAGTCTAAGGTATCCGCAGTTGCTGAAATGACAGGGTATTGTCGATTATCAAGCACTTCCACGGAAGCATGATTGGTACATCCATTTAAAGAAGTAACTATTAGATCATACATTCCTGCTTCAGCAAAAACAGGTATCATATCAGTACTATAAAAAGCATCGACACCAATCCACTCAAACGTCAAATTATCAGTATTGGAATAAAAAACAGGGCTAACTACGTCTATATTACATTCCAATGTCAATAGTTTTTCCATATCAATTATCGGTAAAGGCTCAACGTCAACTGTAATCAAGTCTTCACCTGTACATCCATTCATACTGGTAACTGTAACCGTATAATTATCTGTTGTTGTAACCGTTATTTCGGATGTTGTTTCACCAGTTGACCACGAATAATTAGTATAATCTCCATCAACGGTTAATGTTGACGATTCACCCTCACACAATATTGTATTACCTGTAATGATCGGTGTAGGTTGATCTGCAATCGTTATGGTTACACAAGTAGAAGCGGCACAACCAAATTGATTGAAAGCATCTACACAGTATGTACCTGCCTCTGAAATTTGAATGGTATTTCCAAATGATCCATCGCTCCAAATGCAGCCTTCGAGTTCGCCACCATTTTGATCGACAACCGAAATTGTAGTCGTTGCACCTGTACAAATTTCAGTATTTCCAACAGCTAATGGGTCAGGAATTGGAACTTCTATTAACTGTATTTCGGCAACAGCAGTGCAGCCGTTTTGATCGGTAACGACTACTGAACAAGTTCCATTATAACCCACAAAGATGGTAGGTGTTGTTTCACCAGTATTCCATTGAAAGGTAGGATTGACAGCATCCGTATCAACGGTTAATTCTGTTTCTTCTCCTTCACAAAAAATAGGGTTTCCAATGATCGTTGCTTGCGGAATATCAATAGCTGCGTCAATAGTAATACTTTCGGTAGCTGTACATCCATTTTCGGGATCGGTGACGGTCACAGAGTAAATACCTGGTTCACAAACATCAATCGTTTGTCCTTCTGTTAATGTACCATCTGCCCCAGTCCACACGCAAGTTGGTTCAACATCTGTCATGGCAGAAATAGTAACGCAAGGTTCAGCGCAAGTAATTGTACCGCCGCCAATAATCGTAATTGATGGCGAGGTAATATTTTCCATCACCATGACAGATGCTTCTGCTTGACAGCCGTTTGCTCCTTCTACAAAAACGGTGTAGACGCCTGGTGAACAAACTTCTGCAGTCATTAATTGCCCAAATATCTGTCCCGTTTCATCTATCCAGTAGCAGTTAGGTGGCGCATCACTAAATGCCTCAATAGTCACACAAGGTTGGTCGCAAGTGATAACATCTGGAAAATTTGTATCAATAATCGGTATTGCGAAATCTTCTGTTACTTCAATCGTGCTCTCACTGACACAACCATTGACAAATTGTGCTTCAACGGTATAAATACCTGCTTCACAAACCGTAATTTCGGTAAATGTATTATCATTAAAACCTCCGTTGGAAGACCAAGTACAGCCCAAATAACTGTTATCATTGGGATCAATGCCTTCGACGTATAGAGTGGTGCAAGGATTATTACAATCTAGAACGGTATTTCCAATAATTTGAATATCGGGTGTCGTATCTTCTTCGATTACAAAAACAGTTTCGTAAGATATACAACCATTATCACCATATACAAAAACTTCATATATTCCTCCTTCACAAACAGTGATTATCGGATCGTTTATAAATTCACCATTCGGTGTAAACCATTCATAATAAAACCAAGGTTCGCTAAATGCTTCTAGTGTAACACATGGATTATCACAATTGATATTTCCACTAACGTCAACAACAACAAAAGGAGCATTAAAGTCTTCATCAATCTCATACACCTCTAACGATGTACAACCTGTTTGTTCATCTGTAATGATGACATCGTAAGTACCACCTGCACAAAACACATCACCATTACTTGCAACTACACATGGATTAAAACAATCAATAAATTCGAAAAAGTATTCAGTAGGCGACGGATTGGGACAATCGCAATTTGGAAAACCAACATCTATTGGACCAAAAGGAGAAGCAGGTGCCCCTGGAATACTCAAACTTTGTGAAGCAATAGATAAGCCACCACAGCCATATTGAGTTGTGTTGTAAACGGTATCTATCGTCATGACGGTTATCGTATCCCAAAACTCTATCCATTGCAAGGTTAAGGTTTGACTTTCTGGAATGGAATCTAAATCGTCTACATCTTCTCCATAGAGTAACTGAAAAAATAAACTATCGGGCCCTATATAATCGGCACTTGGTTCTATAAATAAATAATAATCGTCATCACCACCTAAAGTAAGATTCGTCGTATCTTCTAAAAGTGAGGTCGTTCCATTTTGAATAATTGCCCAATTTCCACCTGTTCGGACAGGAATATCTAATGTATAGGATTGAATAACGGTATCTATCGAGATAGAATCATCTATATTCAAACCACAATCAGAAGAAGGAACATCAATTTCGTTGGCTAACCACGCTCCAAGTTCTGTATTTCCTAGAGAGTTAACTAAATCTAGAAAATCAACACCTGCTACATTGTAAAAATCACTTTGTAAAAAACCATCACAACTCGCAATATTGGACATTCCAAATTGTGTATTAATATTAATCTGAATGGAGTCTACCTCACAATCTGTCGCTGGATTGGGTGCAAAAACAGTCCCCGAATAAATTGTAGTTTGGCTTGAAAAATCATTACATCCTTCCCAGACAATTTCAGGAACAGGCACACCTTCAATACCTACCGTTGTTGGGTCGGGACTGGCACAACTGGCATCAGCTCCTTGATGAACTGGTTGTGGTGCATAAGCAACGGTTAAATCGGATATGATATTGATACTTTGATTGGATGGATCATCCATTTGTAAAATATAAACATCTTCAACCAAACAATTTTCGAGGGTATTTTGATAAGTATGCGTGAGTTCATAGCTGCCACAGTTTGTTACTGTAACATGCACTAAACTATCTTCGAGACGAAGGGCAATGTGACTATCAGTCGTTGGACAAATAGGGGTTAAAGTCCCATTATCTGATCGAAGTTGTAGATCATACTCAAATCCACAAATGGTGATGGTGTCTTGTAGAGGCGTACAATTTTGAGCAAAAGAAGTCTGCCCTACTGCAAGCAGTAGGTAAATAGAAATAAGGTATTTCATTGCGTTGGTTTTTTATAAATTCTGACGAAAAAGAATAGGTCGTGTTTATCGTCTTTTTGTGGGAAAATGTCTTCTGTTTTGGTATTCAGTTCTACTATTTAGATAGGATGAAATCTAAAAATGATGCCTAGATGACATTTATTTTTTTAAATCTTTTTTTCGCACATAAACCCCTTTCTCGACTTTTGCTACTGTATTCCCTTCTAAATCAACGACTTGCGTTTGAAACTGAAATACTTTTTTTCCAACCAAATCTACTTCGTTTTTTATTTCTTGAATAGTTGCTTTGGAGATTTTAAAGACGGCTCGGACTGTTCCTATACCTGGTTTTATAAAATCAATCGCCCCTGTTTTATCCCAAACGATATAATCTGTTCCTAAATTTACCAATAAAATAAACATGTAAAATGGGTCGCACATGGCATACAGTGAACCACCAAATTGAGTCCCAACCAAGTTTCTATTGTACCACGTCAGCTTCATTTCGACCTCAAATCGGGTAAAATCTTCGTTATAGTCAATAACTTTGACACCTGCGCCCATGTAAGGCGGATAATAATTGATGCGTTTGATTAGTGTTTTGAAATCCATTGATA